>JBIIWL010000098.1:0-6801 GCA_044338885.1 Fibrobacteria bacterium | reverse complement strand
GGCAAGACGGCGACGTTCATGCCGAAGCCGCTGTGGGGCGACAACGGTTCGGGTATGCACGTGCACACCTCGATCTGGAAAGACGGCAAGAACCTGTTCGCAGGCGACGGCTACGCCAACATGAGCAAGACCGCTCTGTGGGCCATCGGTGGTATTCTCAAGCACGGCCGCGCCATTCAGGTGTTCTCGAACTCCTCAGTGAACAGCTACCGTCGTTTGGTGCCCGGTTATGAAGCCCCTGTGAACCTCGCTTACTCGGCCACCAACCGTTCGGCCTCGATCCGTATCCCGTACGTGCAGGGCGACAAGGCCCGCCGCTTCGAATTCCGTTGCCCCGACAGCTCCGGTTCACCGTACCTGACGTTCGCCGCCATGCTCATGGCGATGATCGACGGTATCAAGAACCAGATCGACCCCGGTGCACCGATGGACAAGAACATCTACGAATTGCCCCCCGAAGAACTGAAGCTGGTGCCTTCGACCTGCTACAGCCTCGAGCAGGCGATCGAAGAACTCGAAATGGACAAGGCCTGGCTCACCGCCGGCGATGTCTTCAACGACGACTTCATCGGTGCCTACACCGACTATAAGAAGTCAGCCGAAATCACGCCGGTCAAACTGCGTCCGACGGCACCCGAATTCGAGATGTACTTCCAAGGCTAATCTTCCTATACAGGATGATCGAAGAACCCCGTGTCGCAAGACGCGGGGTTTTTTGTTGAACGAAAATTCAAGCGAGGGAATTTGGGGGTGGATGTCGGGCCTTAGGGTCGAGTAGCGGGCCGTGGGGTGTTGTCCGCTAGCGCGGAAAGCATCCTCTCCTCACCCCGAACCCCTCTTCAGCGCCCTTCGACAATCGACCCTAGTATCGTTCAATTTGCTCAGGGACCGTGGAGAGGGGTTCGGGGTGAGGCCTCCGTCCACAATGTATGCCACCGACCACACCCGGTTCACCGAACCACCCCCCCCGCGCCAGCGGGGATCCCCCCCAAAAACACCTGCAGTGTGGTGTTGTCGACGAATACCTATTTAATCTGTATGAATTGAATCGCTCAAAAATGCGTGTCAATTTCAGTTTTTAGGCCAAAATCAAGAGGTTGGCAACAATCACGCAAGCTATTAACCTTTCACTTCACTAGGATATAAAATCCGGGTAGAAAATCTGCGGGAGGCTCCCACCATGAGCGCCAAACAAGAACTGTACACCAGCGATGCCGCCAAGCTCTGGAAAGAGCGCCTCAACGACAAGTTGCCCGAAGAGTGGCGCGTGAACGTTGATGAATTCGAATCGGACATCGCGCTGAAGAAGCTCGGCAAGATCGATCACAAGTTGTTTGCCGAAACGCGTTTGCGCATGGGCGCCTACGGTCAGCGCTACGACAACGGCCATCGCTACGACGGTAAAGAAGTGCGTCCCGTGCCGTTCCCCGAAGCCTTCAAAGGCCCTGAGACGTATTGGGATGCGCCCGGTATGGAACGCATCAAGCTGCCCTGGGGTGGTTTGACGCCCGACCAAATGGATTTGTTCGCCGACCTCGCGGAAGAATACAGCGATGGCATTTGCCACGTGACCACGCGTCAGGCGATGCAGCTGCACTACATCCACATCGAAAACTGCCCGTCGATGTTCCGCCGCCTCGGCGCGCTTGGCATCACCACGCGTGAAGCCTGCGGCAACGCCGTGCGTAACGTGTCTGCCGACCCGATGGCCGGTGTTTCACCTCACGAACCGTTCGACGTGACGCCCTACGCGCACGCCTTGTTTGAGTTCCTCCTCGGTCACCCTGACGCGCAAGACTTTGGCCGCAAGTTCAAGATCGCGCTCTCAGGCGATAAGGCCGGCGCGTCTGGCCTTGTGAACATTCATGACCTCGGTCTCATCGCCACGGTGCGTGACGGTGTGCGCGGTTTCGAATACTACGTGGGCGGCGGCCTTGGTGCCGTGCCTTACGCAGCCAAGCTGTACAGCGACTTCGTGACCGAAGACGAGATCCTCCCGCTCGCGCAAGCGATCTGCCGCATCTACGGCCGCTTCGGCGAAAAGAAGAAGCGTCACCGCGCGCGCATCAAGTTCCTCATCGCCGATATGGGCTGGGAAAAGTTCAAAGAGACCGTGGCGGCCGAGCGCGCGATTTTGCCGCACGACGACCGGTGGTCCTCCTACATCAAAGACATCAGCTCGTTCACCGAGACGCCCACCACCAAGCCCGGCAAGCCCCTCGTGGCAAGCGGTGACCGTGAGTATGACTTCTGGGTGAAGACCAACGTGAAGGCTCAGGTTCAAGAAGGTTACTCGGCCGTTTTGATCACGTTGCCCTTGGGCGACGCTACGGCGAACCAGATGCGCGCCCTCGCCGACATCGCCCGCAAGTTCGGCCCCGGCACGGTGCGTACCGTGGTGGAGCAGAACCTCATCCTGCGTTGGGTGAGCAACGACGACGTCGCGGCGGTGTACCAAGAGCTCAAGGCCATCGGCCTGGCTTTGCCGGGTGCCGAGTCGATTCTTGACGTGACCGCCTGCCCTGGTACCGATACCTGCAAGCTCGGCGTGTCCTCCTCGCGCGGCCTCGCCGGCGAATTGCGCAAGCGCTTGTACGCCAAGGGCCCTGAAATCGCCACGGCGGCGCTGGGCTTGCGTATCAAGATCTCGGGTTGCTTCAACTCGTGCTCGCACCATCATATCGCCGACATCGGCTTCTACGGCATCTCCCGCAACGTAGGTGGCTACGTGGTGCCGCACTTCCAGCTCACGCTGGGTGGCCAGTTCGAAAACAACGGCGGTGCCTTCGGTATCGGCACCGGCGGCATTCCGTCCAAGGCCGTGCCGGCGGTGGTCGAGCGTTTGACCACACAGTTTGTCGCCGAGCGCAATGCTGATGAGAAGTTCCGCGATTGGGTGGAACGCACCGGTAAGGCCACCATCATGCAGGGCCTGCAAGAAATCATCCAAGTGCCTTCGTATGAGACCGACAAGTCGTACTACGTGGACTGGGGTGACGTGCGCGAATACTCCGTGAAGGATAAGGGGATCGGCGAATGCGCCGGCGAAGTTGTGACGCTGACGGACTTCGGTCTTAAGGCGGCCGACCGCGAACTCTTTGAGGCGCAGCTGAAGTTTGAAAAGGGCGACGCCGCCAGCGCAGGCCTCATGGCCTACCGCGCCATGGTTCTCGCGGCCCAAGGCCTGCTCAAAGAAAAGCACCCGTACATCAGCGAAGAACCCGAGCTCGTGATGGAGACCTTCACCAAGGACTTCCACGACACCGGTTTGTTCCACGACCCGTACGCGGGGCCCAAGTTCTACCAGTACTACCACCAGGCGCATGCACACAAGGGCGAAGGCCTCGACAAGGAGCGCATCGCGCTGTTCTTGCACGAGTCTCAATTGTTCGTCGAAGCGGCTCACACCTGCTACGCCCGCATGAGCATGACGGTGAAGAAGGAAGACAAGGAAGAAACGGCGGCATAGGCTATAGACCTGCGCAAGGGCGACCTACTGGTCGCCCTGAGCACGCCATGACCCACCAGCCGCCGCATAGGCATGACAGATAGGTAAGGACGCACCGATGTGCGCCCACCCCACGAGAGGACAAGAACAATGGCCATCAACTTGCAGAACGTCCAATGGAAGCTCCACCTCGACGAATCCACCGTCGGCGATCACCACGATTGGTTCAAGGTGTTCGGCACCTGGATCGTGGGTAGCCCCGAAGTGTTTGTCGACGTCGCTGACTACAGCCACGTGACCGATGGCCCGGTGATCTTCCTCTCCGGCCATAACGAAGCGTACACGCTCGATAAGACCACGGGTCGTCACGGCCTGCTCTACGAGCGCCGCCAACCTGTTGAGACTCAGAACGCGCAGACCTTACACGACTCGCTCAAAACCACGCTGGCCCACGCCGCCTTGGTTGAAGGCGACGCCACGTTTAAGACCAAGCCGAAGTTTCTCGCCGGCGACGTGAAGTTCATCGTCAACAACCGCGCCATCGCGCCGAACAACGACGAGACCTTGGCAACGCTTCAGCCTGAACTCGACGCGCTGTTCTCCAAGATCTACGGTGCGGGCAACTATACGCTCACGCGCGAGCAGGACAAGCGTCAGCGCTTCATGCTGCACGTGAAGGCCAACAGCGCTGTGACCGTCGCAGACGCACTCGCCAAGCTCGGTTAAAATTCACACATGCCGCGTCCGGTTAAAACACTCGGCGCGGACTATTTCGATCGTTATGGCGTCAACACGGCGGGTACCCGGAAACGGGATTACGCGCGGAGTTGGCGCCATTTTACGTTTTCCCTCCCTGAAATCTTGCGCGTCTATCGGGCGCACCATGGGCGCAAACCCGCGACCTTCCTCGATATCGGCGCGGCCGATGGTCGCTTTGTACAGCTCGCGCTCAAGGCGGGACTCAACGCCCATGGCATCGAGAACTCCCCTTACATTCTGTCGCGCATCGAGGATCCGGCCCTCAAGAGGTTGATTACGGTGGGGGACGCCGCGGATGCCATTCTCGACGTACCGGCGGGTTCGTGTGATGTCATCTTGGAGTGCGCGGCTCAATATTTGCCCCCTCGTCGCCTCGCGCGGTACCTCAAGCATGTGGCCCGTGCCGCCGCGCCGGGCGGGCTCGTTTGTTTACTTGTGGACCCCAAGAATTACCAAGGCGATCGCGCCCCGGCGCATACGGGTGCCAAGACGTTTGAGACCATGACCTGGTGGCGCGGGCGCATGACCGCCCTGGGTTTACGGCGCGTGCCTGACCACGACTTCTTTTTCTTGAAGACTTGATGGAGATGGAGATCTAGGGTTGATCCGGATCCGTTCACGAAGGTATGTGGGGGGCGCTCCTGCGCAACACGCTTCACAGGTTCGCCACAGCGAACGTAGGAATTGCCCATTCCCCTAGCTTTTCGAGCACTCTAGGAGTGCCCGAAACGTGGATCTTCTCAAAATTACAGGTGAACGGATCAAGGTCCTCGTGGGTCGGCGCGGCTATGCCAGCATCGAACTGTTCGCACACGAGAATAGCATTGCCAAATCCACGCTCAGCGAAATTTTGAGCGGCAAAAATGACCCCAAGTTGACCACGCTCGCCAAAATTTGTGCGGGTCTAGAAATTCCGCTCTCGGAACTGTTGCGCGACGCGGATATCGACACATGGGTCCGCGAAGAGGCTCCCAAGTACGACCCGCGGGCACCCAAATCCAAATCCGGAAAGTCGGGGAAGAAGTCGGGACGCAAGGGCGGATAATGCTCAATGAGCAATGCTCAATGCTCAATACGAAGACAGAGTTGCTTGGGATGCTGTGCTTCGATTTCAGCCTGATTCATCGCCAAGCCAACTTAAGCCCGGCCAGCCTTTGTGGTTTGCTCATTGCTCATTGAGAATTGAGCATTCCTACACCGCTTCCGGAAACTGCTTCTCTAAATATTCGCGGTAAGGCGACTTGGGCATCTCGCTGAGCGTCTGCTTGAGGCGCGCGGCGTCAATGAAGCCGCGGCGGTAGGCGATCTCTTCTAAACACGCGATCTTGAGTCCCTGACGCGCTTCCAACGTGTAGATGAAGTGCGAGGCCTCCAGCAAAGACGCATGCGTGCCCGTATCGAGCCAGGCGATGCCGCGGCCAAGCAGAGACACCGAGAGCGAACCTTCGCGGAGGTACACCGAGTTCAGGTCGGTGATTTCCAGTTCGCCACGAACCGAGGGCTTTAGCGCGCGGGCTTTGGCACACACCGTTTCGTCATACACGTACAAGCCGGGCACGGCATAGTTCGACTTCGGCTTCGCCGGTTTCTCTTCGAGCCCCACAACCTTGCCGGCCGCATCAAACTCGACGACACCATAACGTTCCGGGTCTCCGACCGGGTACCCAAAAACCGTGGCACCGCCACCAAACCCCTTGATCAGTTCATCCAGCTTCATCTTGCCGTAGAACACGTTATCACCGAGAATCAATGTGGCCGGGCTGCCCGCGAGGAACTCTTCGCCAAGGATGAAGGCTTGCGCCAACCCTTCGGGTTTAGGCTGAACCTTATACGTGAGGCGAATGCCCCACTGCGAACCGTCGCCCAGCAAATGTTGAAAGCGCGGCACGTCGTCGGGCGTGGAGATGAGAAGGATGTCTTTGATGCCGCCCAACATGAGAGTGGAGAGCGGGTAGTAGATCATCGGCTTGTCGTACACAGGTTGCAGCTGTTTGCTCGCGACCTTGGAAAGCGGGTAGAGGCGTGAGCCGGCGCCGCCGGCGAGGATGATGCCTTTCATAGTCTTCATGGCTTGCCCTTTTTGCCTTTGGCGTCGCCGCCGAGGTTGCGGAAGTTGAGAGGTTGCGCCTCGGGCAGTTCGAGCGCGGCGCAGATGTCGGCATGAACTTTCGGAATATCTTGCGTGGCATCGACCTCGGCGAGCGCGCCGATGTCGCGGAAGAAGGCAAGCATCGGCTCGGTCTTTTCGTGATAATCGTTGAGACGCTTTTGAATGGCCTCGGCGTGGTCATCGCTCCGCATCATCAGAATGCCGCCGCACACATCGCAAATCCCTTCGACCTTGGGGCGGTGGCCGATCAAGTTGTAATCGAGGCCGCACCGCGAACACGCACGCCGGGCGAGCATCCGTTCGGTCACCAGTGAATCGGGGGCTTTGAGATGGATCACGGCATTGATGTTGTAGTTCTCAAATAAGAACTCCGATTGCGCGATCGTGCGGGGGAATCCGTCGAGCACGAAGCCGTAATTCCAATCGTGAAGCGCGAGGCGATCGGACACCACCTTGGCCACCAAATCGTCGTCGACCATATTGC
>JBIIWL010000051.1:0-9687 GCA_044338885.1 Fibrobacteria bacterium | reverse complement strand
ATTGCCACCTGAGATGAGGCGGTTCACCTTGGCCGCAATCTTGGTGTGGTTGGCGATGTTCCAGCGGAACTGATCGCCGATCGATATGTGAACGAAGTCGTAGGCTTGGCACAGCAGTTTGGCCTGCGTGCCTTTGCCGACGCCCTGAATGCCCATGATGATGTATTTGTACATGGGGGGAAAGATAGGTAGGGGCTAGGGGGGAATGGGTAAGGGATAATCATAGACCTCACAAGCATGCGCTCCTTTGCAGTCAGTGCGGTAATGTGTGGGCTAAAAATCAACATTAGTGTGAATTTTAAACCAGAAAAATATCCCTCTTGTTTGTATTCACCCCCTCCCCATTACCCCCTAGCCCCTACCTATCTTGACGCATATGACCTCACACCTCGCCGTCCTCCGTAAATCCGCCCGTGAAATCGGGGCGCTCAAGTCTGCCGCCGGTTTACTCGGCTGGGACCAAGAAACCTTCATGCCCGAAAAGGGCGGTGCCGTGCGTGCCGAAAGCCAAGCCGTACTCGGCAGCTTACTGCATGAAAAACTGACCTCGGATGCATTTTGGGGGTTGATTGATCAGGCCTCCGGGTTGTCTTTGAACCCGCGTGATACGGCCTTGGTGCGCGAGCTCAAGCGAGATGCACAAAGCGCCCGCAAGATCCCGGTGGACTTGGCGGAAGACCTCGCGCGCACCGGTTCACTGGCCCAACAAGCATGGGCGAAGGCCCGCGCCGCACACGAGGGCTCCGGTGCTCCGGGTGATTTTATTCCCTGGCTGAAGAAGATGGTCGAGCTCAAACGGCGTGAGGCGGATTGCCTCGGCTACGTGGACACACCGTATGATGCGCTCCTCGATCAGTTCGAGCCCGGTGCCACCGTGGCGGCAGTTAAACCCGTGCTTGAAAAATTGCGCGATGGTCTTGTGCCTTTGCTCAATCGCGTGCTCGCGGCCGCCCCGACGGCGGTGATCCCCCCCGAGGGGCTGGTCCCCGTTGCGGCGCAACACGCGTTCAACGAACGATTGCTCCGCGACATGGGTTTTGATTTGGAGGCGGGCCGCCTCGATGCCTCGGCGCACCCTTTCACGCAGGGGATGGCCTCCACAGACGTGCGCCTCACCACGCGGTATCGCGAAGACGATTGGCTCAACGCGGTGTTTAGCACCCTGCATGAGGGCGGCCACGGGTTGTACGAACAGGGCTTACCCGAAGAGGAGTGGGGCACACCCTTAGGGGAAGCTGTGTCGCTTGCGATTCATGAATCGCAATCCCGTTTTTGGGAAAACCGCGTGGGCCGTTCGCGCCCGTATTGGGAGCACGTGCTGCCACTGGCCAAAGAGATGCTGGGTGCACCTGTGGCGAGTGAGACTGTGGATGCCGTGCTGGCCCGCGTGAACGCGGTGGAGCGTTCGTTCATCCGCGTCGAGGCGGACGAACTCACCTACAACTTGCACGTGCTCCTGCGCTTTCAGATCGAAGAGGCGCTCTTCTCGGGTGCGCTCGAGGTGGAAGGCATCGAGTCGGCCTGGAATGAGGGGATGAAAAACCTGCTCGGTGTGACACCGCCAAGCCCTGCCAAAGGGTTTATGCAAGACGTGCATTGGAGTTGCGGATTGTTCGGATACTTCCCCACCTATACGCTCGGCAACTTGTACGCCGCGCAGTTCGCCGCAGCCATGGAAAAAGATTTAGGGCCGCTCGACGTCAAAATTGCTGCGGGCGAGTGTGCGCCGATGCGTGAATGGTTGCGCGCAAACGTTCATCAGCACGGGCGAGAGTTCCCCGCGGCGGAGCTGTGCAAACGCGCCACAGGTGAAGATTTGGATGCGCGGTATTTCCTCAAGTACCTCGAAGGGAAATACCTGTGATTTCAATTTTGCTCATTCAGTGCGGCGACCGTGCCGGTATTGTGGCCGGCGTATCGGGGTGGATTCATCAACACGGCGGCAACATCCTGGATGCCGATCAACATACCGACCCCGACACGGGCATGTTCTTTATGCGCCTCGAGTTTGACCGCACGGGTTTTAGTCTGACAGGCGAGGCGTTTCAGGCCTCGCTTGATGAGCTCTCCTTACGACTCGGCATCACATGCACCGTGCACCAGGTCGGGGTCAAGCCACGCGTTGCCGTGTTTGCGGGGCCCACGCCGCATTGTCTGTACGATTTGCTTTTGACCCAGAGTTTGGGTGACTTGCCGGGTACAATCGCGCTGGTGATTTCGAATCATGAAGCGACGGGCGATGTGGCCCGGCACTTCGAGGTTCCCTTTCATCATATTCCAGTTTCGGGGGCGACCAAATTTGAGGCCGAAGCGCGCCAGCGCGCGCTGCTCAAGGCCGAAGGCATCGAGCTGGTGGTGCTGGCGCGGTACATGCAAGTATTGTCCACAGAGTTTTCGACCGAATGGGCCGGTCGCGCCATCAATATCCATCACTCGTTTCTGCCGGCCTTTGCGGGCGCCAAGCCGTATCATCAAGCCAAGGCACGCGGTGTAAAACTGATCGGCGCGACGGGCCACTACGTGACTTCAGATCTCGATGAGGGCCCGATCATTGCGCAAAGCACGGCGGCGGTCACTCATCGCGACTCGGTAGACGACCTCGTGCGCAAGGGGCGCGACTTGGAGCGTAGCGTGCTCACACGCGCTGTGCGCTTACACCTTCAGCGGCGCGTGCTCATCACCGGCAATCGTACGATCGTGTTTGGCGAGTAGCGTCCGCCGCTCCATGCGCGGTACGGCGGCGAGGAGCGTGCGTGTGTACGCCTCCCGAGGGGCCGCAAACAACCCGGCGGTCACGCCCTCCTCCACCAACTTACCCGCATTCATCACCAACACGCGATCGGCAATCGCACGCACCAAAGACAAGTCGTGGGTAATGAACAACAAGGCCAGCCCATGCGTCTTTTTCAGTTCTAAGAGCAGGTTCACGATCTGGGCTTGCACCGACACGTCAAGCGCCGACACCACTTCGTCGCATACGATCAGCTTGGGCCGCACGCCTAAGGCGCGTGCGATGCACAGGCGCTGACGTTGCCCTCCAGAAAATGCGTGCGGGAAGCGGTCGAGTGCATCCTCCGGTAACCCGACCTGGCGCAACAAGGAGGCGGCTTCAGCGCGGAGCTGATCAGGCGGCACAATCTTGTGCACGCGCATCGGTTCACTCAGCAGTTCGAACACCGTCAGGCGCGGGTTCAGCGACGTGTGGGGGTCTTGAAACACGATTTGAAAATCGCGTCGGTAGGGTGTCCAGGCACTCGGGGTTTTGAGGTCGATGGGTTTACCCAGTAACTCAATGGTGCCCGAAGTCGGCGGGGTGAGACCCAAAAGCGAGAAGCCGAGCGTGCTTTTGCCACAACCCGATTCACCGACCAGGGCCACAATCTCACCGGGAAACACATCAAGCGAAACACCGTCGACCGCGCGCACATGATCGACCGTTCGTTTCCAAAACCCACCGGTGATCGGGAAGTAGGTGCGGAGATCCTTTGCGGACAATAATGGTCGGACGTCGGACGTCGGACGTCGGATGTCAAAACCCGAAGGGGTCTCACCTGTGTTTTGTGTTCCCGTCCGACTTTCGACATCCGACGTCCGACTTGTTCCATCAACCATGTATGGCCTCCCCATACAAATGGCACGCCACCTTGCGGCCCGGCTCAGGTTCAGACCAAACCGGTTCGGTGGTGCACGCTGCAAGTGTACGCGGGCAGCGGTCGTGAAACCGGCAGCCCACGGGGTAACGGCCCGGCGGCGGCACAGACCCCAAAATGGGTTGAGGCACGTGCGCCGTATCGAGGTTGGGTAAGGCGTCGAGCAGGCCGCGCGAGTACGGGTGTAGCGGGTTTCGCATCAGATCAAGCGCCGGGCCAGTTTCCACCACGCGCCCCGCGTACATCACGGCGGCGCGGTCGGCGTATTGGGCGATCAGATTCAAGTTGTGGGTAATGAGTAAAATACCCACCCCGGTTTCGCGCTGCAGCTCGGCCAACAGATCGAGCACTTGGGCTTGAATGGTCACATCGAGGGCTGTGGTCGGTTCGTCGGCGAGAATCAACTTGGGGTCAAGCAACAGCGCGTGCGCGATCATCACGCGTTGCAACATACCGCCCGACAGTTCGTGCGGGTAGGACCGCAGCACGCGGTCCGGGTCCCGAAAGCCCACGCGCACCAATAAGTCCCGAATTTTTTGAAGAGGTTCAACCGGCGGCGCTTCGCCGCCTCCCCCCCCAACACTTTTCTGAAATTGGAACGGGTACAAGAGCTGGGTTTTGACCGGGAGCAACGGGTTCATGGCCGCCGACGGTTCTTGGAAGATCATCGAGATCTCACGACCGCGCACCGCACGCATTTCTTCGGCGCTCATGGCCAGTAAGTCGCGCCCGCGGTACCAGGCGTGGCCCGAAAGCACGACGGTGGTTGCGGCGGGCAAAAGGCGCAACAGGCCGAGGCATGTCACAGTTTTACCGCACCCCGACTCGCCAGCAAGGCCGAACACTTCTCCCTCGCGCACTTCAAAACTCACGGCGTCCGTGACGGGCGTGACACGACCATCTTCGCCGCGGAAACCGAGCGACAGATTTTCGACGCGGAGCAGGGAGGGGGAGGACATGGGGGTGAATTTACCATCTTCGGGGCCCTTCTTCGTAGTTGCTACCAGACTGAGGAGCTGATTTTTTGTCGTGGGTCCCTGATCATCTTTACGATTCTCCCGTCGTGGGTGGAGGGAGTTAAGGCGCCTTACAAGCCGCCGCTCCTATAAATCGGCAATCAGCCGAGCGATCAACAACCTTTTCTGGTTGACATCCGACTACTTCCCGCTACCGTCTATCTTTCAGACATGCCCGATATCCAGACATTCCTGACCGCTGCTGCCGACATCGCCCGTGCGGCGGGCCTTGTGGCGCTTGAGCGTCAGCAGGGCCTCGGCCCCGCCCAATTCAAAGGCACCAAAGACCTCGTCACCGAAGCCGATCTCGAGTGTGACCGCCTCATTCGCGCGCGCCTGAGTGAAGCTTTTCCGGATCACGATCTGCTCACCGAGGAAGAAGGCGCGCTCGACCGCGGGAGCGACTACCGCTGGATCGCCGACCCCATCGACGGCACCATCAATTACGCGCACGGCATTCCGCTGTGGGGCAACTCGATCGCGCTCGCCCATAAGGGCAAGGTGCTGTGTGGCGCGATCTATCTGCCTGTATTCGATGAACTTTATACGGTGAGCGCCGGTGGTGGCGCCTTCTTGAACGGCAAGCCCTTACGCGTCAGCGTCGCGGCGAACATCACGGCGGCGGTGCTCTCACACGGTGACTACAACGTCGGCGATGAAACGGTGCGCGATGGATTCAACGCTGAGAATCGTTTAGCACATGGCCGTATGACCGAAGCCGTGCAGCGCATAAAATGCTTGGGCTCCGCGGTCGTCGAAGGCGCGTGGGTGGCCTCGGGCCGATTGGATGCGTACTGGATGACTTACCTCAAGCCGTGGGACGTGGCGGTCACCACCTTGCTTGTCACCGAGGCCGGCGGCCAGGTCACCGATCTGCGGGGAAATCTATGGGCCCTCGGCTGCGAGGAGGCGCTATTTTCCAACGGTACGTTGCATCACGAATTGGTCGCCGCCTTGGGTTGGGACAAACGGTAAGGCACCCCGCATGACCACCACCTTTCCTTACACCGACGTCTCGCCGCTACTACGCGACCACTTGGCGGGCCTTGGCATTGCGCCGCTCGACCTCTCGCTCGCAGGGATCGCCGGTTCGCGCCGCGCCTATTACCGCGTCGATGGGCACGAACTGATTCTGCTGGTTTCACCCTCTGACGATGCCGACTTCGGCCGCTTTTTGCGGATTACCCAATTCTATCGGCTGCTCGGTGTCCCCGTACCCAAGGTGTTCTGCATCGACGATGACGCGCATCAGGTGCTGCTCGAAGACCTCGGCAGCCTGCGCCTTTACGATCTGCTCCTTCGTGACCGCAACGCCGGCCTAGCCGCTTACCGACGCAGCCTCGAATTGCTCGCCGACCTTCAGGCCCGCGTCGAGTTATCGCGCCCCGAATGCCCCGATATTGCCTCGCGCCTCTTCGACCGCACCCAGCTGTTGTGGGAAACATCCTACTACCGCACCAACTACCTCGAAGGTCACCGCGCCTTGGCACCTGACCCGGCGTTGCCGCCGCTGTTTGATGCACTCGCCACCCGCGTGGATGCCCACCCCAAGGCCATCATGCACCGCGATTACCAATCGCAAAACCTCATGGTCAAACCTGACGACAGTGTGCACATCATCGATTACCAGGGCAGTCGCACCGGGTCAATTTTTTATGATGCCGCGTCGTTGCTCCTTGACCCGTACGTCATGCTCAGCGACGATGAAATTGAAGAGTTGCTGATTCATTTCCATAAAGTGTGCCGTGGGGGGGAGTCTTACGCGGTCTTTCGGGCGGCATTTTTAGAGGCAGGGCTTCAACGGGTGATGCAGGCCTTGGGGGCTTACTGTTTCCTCTCCCGTGTCAAAGGCATCTCCGAGTTCGCGGGGCACATCCCCGCCGGCGAGGCCCGCTTGCGGTGGCTGGTGCGGCAGACCGGGGAGACCTGGAAGGCCGTCCTTCCTTAGACCACAGGGCAGGTGGGAAGTTTTATGAGCAATGCTCAGCGTTCATTGGCGATATGGTGGGTGTGGATGTCGACCCGCCTACCTTGTGGGACATCTTCCCGATCGCTTTTCCCGAGTTTGGACAGATGGATTATAGGGGCCTGCAGACATTTTTGAGCATTGCTCATTGCTCATTGAGCATTCTAGCTTTCCCCCCATGAACTCCTCCGACAAACTCGACCGCCTCTTTGCCCTGCAATCCGAGCTGAACGACCGCATCTTCGTGAAGAAGGATATCCGCGATCGTGAAGGCAAAACCCTGACCATGGCCGCCTTGCGTGCCGAGGCGCGCGGCTCCGAGCCGATCGGCCCGAACACCATCGTGAATGAGTGGCTCGGTAAATACCTCGCCGCCCTCGACGACGAATCGCGAGAACTTAAAGAGGAGCTGCTGTGGAAGTGGTGGTCTAAGGACCATCTCGACATGCAGAACATCCGCGTCGAGATCATCGACCAGCTGCATTTCTGGATGTCTCTGGCCATGACGTCTGGCTTGTCAGCCGACGAAGTGTTTGAGACCTACATGCAAAAGAATGCGGTCAACCATGCCCGTCAAGAGAACGATTACTCACGCGCGAATAAAAACGAAGACGACAACAAAGGCATTAAAGCCTAACGTCCGAATCGATCCCACAAAAAAGGCGCGGAACTAGGGTTCCGCGCCTTTTTTGTGTTCAACCGAAGAACGGAAAGGGGTGGCTTCGGGGCCTTGTGAAGAGGCGAGTTCCCGAAACCTTGCCTGCCGGCGCGTCCGCGTGCGCTACTGCAGGCAACCCTTTCCGCTCTTGAAGTCATCAACCAAGATCTCACGGCTGGTGAGGCCCAATGAGGCGCGCCCTGTCAGGCCCGCAGGGTCATTCTCCGACTCGATGCAGGCGACCGGAACGGCCGACGAATCCGTGTCAGCGGCGCGCTGGGCGGCACCTGAGCTTGAAGCACTTTTGCCTAGGCCGCCGGTAACCCCCTCAGCCCAAATTTTGGGTGCGGTGGGAGAGGGGATGACGAAGTCACCCAGAGTGCGAAGCACCTTGCCGACGCTATCGATCTCTAGGATTTTGACCTTGGCGCCAACGCGATAGGCACACGATTTACCGACGACGCGAGCCACATCGGCTTTGTTCGAAAGCGATCCGGTGTGCGTACGAGCCGGAGTGATCGCTTCCGTCGAATCCAACAAGCACGGGCCGTTGAAGGGCGAGGCATGTACGGTGAGTTGTGAGCCCTTTGCCGAAACCTTGACGAAGCGTTGAGCGCGGTTGCGGCCCTTGTACACAATGGTGACAGAGGTTTTTTGAGCGGTGGAAGGGAGCCAGCCGAGATCGTAAGACCCGCTATCGCGGAGTGACGAGATGATCTTGGTGCCGCGTAACATCACGCGTCCGGTATCGACGACTAAACCAGAATTCAAGCGCACCTTACCGTTCGCGCGAATCGGCGTTTCCACCATGAAGGTGGGGTTACCGAGGCCGCCCGGGCTCCCAGGAACCTGAGTGGGAGCCTTTGTACGGAGCGTGTCAATGAAGAGCACCGAGTCGCCACGCTTACCGGCGGCCATATACGTGCCATTCTTCTTCAGGAAGAAGAAGACGCGGCCCGATTCATTGGTCGTCAGCATTGCGCTGGTATCATAGAGCGGGCTGTTTCCCGACGAATCGCTGCGCGCTTGGAGATCGAGCACGCTCACTTCGACATTGCGCACCGGATTGGTATCCGCATCCACGACCTGCGCGGACACATAAACACCATTCTCCGTATCGGTCCCGGTACCACCCATACACCCCAAAAGGGCATAGGCGGACAGCGCCACCCAGGAGGGGCGCCAGAACGTCAGGAAACCAGTCCCTCGGTTCATTTTTTCTTCTTCCTTCCGCGCTTGCGCGGTCCAGAAGTCAGAGGGAACAGTTGCATGTTGAGATGGTAGACGCGGTCCGGAGACGGATCGGCCTGCACATGTTCAAGAATGTCGCGGCGCAACGCGCGGACCTTTTCAACGATGACCGCGTAGATCTCGGGTGAAATGCTCACGGTCGTGCCGCTGAAATAGCGTTCGGTTTTCGGGAAGCGATCGAGCGCTTCGACGCCCAGCTTCGCCATCGATTGATGGAACCGAGGCAAAAACAGAGATTCCATGCTCGGATCGGTTTTGAGCAGCGATTTGGACGCGCGGAACCCTTCGGAGGTGTGGGCCAGCAATCCTAAATCTTGCAGCAGATCAATGGCTTTTTTCACCTTACCCGGGGGCACCATCGGCGTCAGGCGACGCGAGAACTCGCCAGGGTTGTTCTTATACGGAAGGAACGCCAGCATTTCGCGGATCGCGATGTTGTACCAGTTTTGGTAATAGTCGTATTGGCTGCGTTCGAGAGTGGCCTGAGTGCGGGTCGGCTGCAGCTCCATGAGCTTTTTGAAGTGCCGGTCTTTTTCCGCAGGTGTGGTCGCTTGGTTGAAACCGACGAGGGCGGTGAAGTAGTCTGCGTCTGAACCGATGAGGTCTAAGGCTTTGGCGAATTTAGTGGTGCTGGTCGGCGTGAGGTCATGTTGACCTTCCATCACGCGCTTTAAATAGGTCGGGCCTGACATTCCTGCATCCGCAAGGAATGAACGATGCGAGAACCCCCGTTTATTCTGCTTGGCCCAGGCGTAGTATTCCTGCAGAAAACGTCGGTAGTCGGTGTAGTCGTAAATTGAAGGCATAAAATTCATTCCACCCTGACCTAGGGACTTTTAATCACCGCGAATCCAAAGGATCCAAGGTAATTCTTGTAGGCATAAAATAGAGAATATTCTGTAATTATGGCCTCGTTTTTCAACTTTTGTGGGCAAATGACAATCTGCCATGATTTTGTGAATTGGCGCGATTGTGAAGTAAAAATGCCCAAATTTGAATGGGACGGGGTTCCAAGGTTCGAAGTGTTTATCTTGGCCACCATGTTTTTACGATACGTCGCGTTGTTTTTATTGGCGATTTCTTCGCTTTCACCGGCCCTTGCCGTCACGGGTGACGCCAAATCGGTGGATCCCTCGCGGCAGGCTG
>JBIIWL010000278.1:0-2893 GCA_044338885.1 Fibrobacteria bacterium | reverse complement strand
AGGAAGTCGACTACGGCCTGTACGCCTTTTTAAAGCGCGCCACCGCCGAGGCTCTGCTCGAAAAACCGGACCACATCGTCTACAAGGTCAACACCTACGGGGGCGAGCTGAATTCGGCCTTCGAGATTGTCGATTTGATTCTGTCCGTGAAGGAGGTCGGCACCTGGGTCTATGTGGAGCAAAAGGCGATCTCAGCCGGAGCGCTGATCTCCCTAGCGTGCAACCGGATGGCCATGGGCGATGGGACCACCATCGGGGATTGCGCTCCGATCACTCAAAGTGCCGAAGGTGGCATCGTGATGCTGGGTGAAAAAATCCAGTCTCCCCTTCGCGCCAAATTCAGAAACCTCGCCGAACGCAACGGCTACCCCAGTCTGCTCAGTCAATCCATGGTCACCGCCGACATCGGTGTGATCGCCGCCTACCCGAAGGACACAACCCTTCCCCCCCAATACCTCACGGTCAAAGAATGGGAGTCTTTGTCAGACGTTCGCAAATCCGCATTTCGTGAGCACAAGACGATCGTGCGTGAAGGTGAATTGTTGACTCTGACCGACCGGGAGGCGTTACGCTATGGGTTCTCGAAAGGGTCGTATAAAAGTTTTGATGACTTTCTAGCGCAGAATGAGTTGGTGGTGGTGCGCACCATCAATACGAATTGGTCCGAAAAATTGGTGCGGGGTATTGGGAAGATCGCGCCGGTGTTGATGCTCCTTGGGTTTGGGGCTTTGTACCTCGAGTTTAAAACTCCCGGGCTGAGTGTGTTCGGCGCCTTAGGTGCGTTGTGCTTGGCGATAGCGTTTGGGGCCAAGTACGCGGTCGGCCTCGCCAACCATACCGAATTGATTTTGCTGCTCGCCGGCTTCGGGTTGTTTATCGTCGAGATTTACGTGTTGCCGGGCACGTTCATTGCCGGGGTTCTCGGCCTGGTTCTCATTGTGGCCGCGCTCACGCTCTCTATGCAAGCGTTTACGGTACCCAACCCCGATATGCCTTGGGAATTTTCGGGCTTGGTCGACAGCCTCGCACTGACCCTGGGAATGGCGGCCTTAGCCATGTTTATCCCTCTGCTGGCCGTGCGCTATTTATTGCCGCGCCTGCCTCGGCAGGCATCGGTTGTGTTGAATAAAACCATGGGGGACGCTCGGGTAGACGACCTCGATGTACTGCCCGTAAAACGTGGCGATCGGGGCACCGCGTCCACAGGATTGCGTCCTATGGGTAAGGCTGTGTTTGCAGGCGTAACGTATGAAGTGGTCTCGCGCGGCGGGTTTGTCGAAAGCGGGACCCCGCTTGAAATCGTGGATGTACACGGCCGCAACGTGACGGTACGTGCCGTCGAGGTGTCGTTATGAATTATCTGTGGCCGATCGCCTTACAAGTTTTCGCGTTTGCGGTATTGTTTACCGAGGTGTTGATCCCTTCGTTCGGAGTGTTGTCCTTAGTCGCGCTGGCGCTGGGAGTTTGGTCTTGGTATTTCATTGTCACCGAGCTTTCCACTCCGGCGATCGTCGTGTTCGCCGTGGCGGACATGATTCTCGTGCCGCTGGCCATTCGCTTTGGCTTTCGTTACCTCGGTCGCTCACCCGTTTCGCACGTCTCTGATGTGGGAACGGGCTCGGGCCTAGAGGACACGACGCGCCTCCTCGAAACCTTGGTCGGCACGGTTGCGGAGGCGGACACCTCGTTGCGGCCATCGGGTAAAGTGCGAGTCGGCGATGCCATTTATGAGGCGCATACCGCCGGTGAGTTTGTGGAAAAAGGCGCCGCAGTGCGCCTCAATGCCGTACGCGGCGCCGAGTTTTTAGTCGAAAAAATTTAAACAGGGAGTTTCACTCATGAACGTCAACGTTATTTTAGTCATCGCCGCGCTCATCGCCATTTTGGTCGTGGGCATCATCGTGTTGAATTTCTTCGGGTTGTGGTTTCAGGCGCTGATGTCCAAAGCGGACGTCTCGCTGGTGCAACTGATCGGCATGCGCTTCCGTAAGGTGCCGGCCAAGTCCATCGTCGAGTCCAAGATCATGGGCATCAAGGCCGGTCTCGAACTGGGCACCGAAGATCTTGAAGCGCACTATATGGCCGGCGGCCATGTGCAGCGCGTGGTGCAGGCGCTCATCGCCGCCGATAAAGCCAACATTCCATTGACCTTCAAGCGCGCGGCCGCCATCGACCTCGCCGGTCGTAACGTGCTTGAAGCCGTACAAATGTCGGTGAATCCGAAAGTGATCGAAACCCCGCGCGTCGCCGCCATGGCGATGGACGGTATTCAGCTAATGGCCATCGCTCGCGTAACCGTGCGCGCCAACCTCGATAAGCTCGTGGGCGGTGCCGGCGAAGAAACGATTCTCGCGCGCGTCGGTGAGGGCATCGTGTCGACCATCGGTTCGGCGCGCAACCATAAGTCAGTCCTTGAAAACCCCGACCAGATTTCCAAAACCGTGCTCAGCAAGGGCTTGGATTCCGGTACGGCATACGACATCCTCTCGATCGATATCGCCGACGTGGATGTGGGTAAGAACATCGGTGCCGAGCTCGAAACGGATCGCGCCGAAGCGGATAAGAAAATCGCGCAGGCCAAGGCTGAAGAACGCCGCGCTATGGCCATCGCCCAGGAGCAGGAAATGATCGCACGCGTCGCTGAGATGCGCGCCAAGGTTGTGGAAATGGAAGCGCAGGTTCCGCAGGCCATGGCCGATGCGTTCCGCGCGGGCCGTCTTGGTGTGATGGATTACTACAACATGAAAAATGTGGTCGCCGATACCTCGATGCGCGAGAGCATCGCCGGTGGCCCCACCGGTGGTCAAACCCCGGCTAAATCCTAACACCGCCATCCACCACGGTTAGGGCACGAAGACTCCATGCGCTTTGAATACCTCGTCCTTCTGATCAT
>JBIIWL010000264.1:0-3038 GCA_044338885.1 Fibrobacteria bacterium | reverse complement strand
GTTTTTCACGCGGGAGGCGATGCAGGGCATCGCGGGGACCACGCTTGAAAACCTCAACGCCTTTGCGGCCTCAGGTGAAAGCCCGCATTGCGTATGGACCGCCGCCCATCACGCGTGATCTCCCGCTCACGTCACCCGGTGGACCAAATCCACACCCCCCCCAAAACATGCCTGTTTACATCGTGTGAAACTTGAGGCCGGCGAACAGGTGGAACGCATAGTTGCGCCATTCGTCGTCGTTGCTGTTGGCATCGGTCATCGAGTAGGTATACCCGAGTCCGATCAAACCCGAAGGCCCCGAGTACGAGAACGGAAACTCAACTCCCATTTCGCCACGCAAACTGATGTCGAATTTTTCGGCGTTGTCGAAGTCGTACGTGAAGTTGTCATTCGCGTATTCGGAGTTCACCAAGAAGGCCGGCTCGGCACCCACGTTCAAGAACAAGCGTGGGCCCGCAACGCCTTCGGGAGACGGCGTCCCGAAAGACACCATGAGGGGAACGGTGACGTAGTCTAGGCGGATATCGCCACCGCCAAAGCCGGTAATGTGCATGCCCTTGTTCTCGTACCCGACCCCCAGCAGCAAGCGCATGCCGCTCCCCCCCATTTCGCTGAGCAGGGCCGCATTAAACCCTTCGCGGTATTCACGATTTGACGGGGAGGTCGGTTGCGGGTCGGTTTGAGCGTTGGCGAAATTCATACCGCCGCGGATGATGATGCCTTGAGCCAAGGCGGCGGGCGCGAGGGGTAGGGCCAGAAAGAGCGCGAGTAATGTGGTTTTCATGGAGGACTCCTTTGCCTCCAACCTACCACACCGCCATAGGCGGACGTAGTCGGGATAGGCCTCCCTTGCCAATCACCCTCACACGATATCCGCTTCTACGGTATCAGGTTCGTCATGGTTTTTGTGAGGCGTTCACGCCTTGTAAAATGTGCTGCACGATATGGAATGAGTTGTTGACCACCAGGGGCAAGAACTTCATATAATCCACATCGGCACTGCCATCGGCCATATCCGACAATGTGCGTACCGAAACGAAGGGTGTTCGATTCACCGTACAAACCTGTGCGATCGCCGCGCTTTCCATATCCACCGCGTCACCTTCGAGTTCTTCGGTGAGGTAGGCGTGTGTTGTGGCCCGATCGCCATGTATGAATTGGTCTCCGGTTAGGATACGACCGGCCACCAACTTGTGATTGCGCGACCCAAGGTCAGCGGCCACCGCGCGCCGAACGAGCGCCTCATCACCTGAAAAAAAACGGTAGTCGGTATAGGGAATGCGGCCGCGCGGGAATCCCAGCGCCCGCGTGTCTAGATCATGGTGAAGGCAGTCGCGGCTGACCACGACGTCGCCGATGGAGAGGGTAGGGGAGAGGCCGCCCGCCACCCCGGTCGAAATGACCGCCACGGGGGCGTAGGTGTCGATCACATGTTGGGTGATCATCGCGGCGAACACCTTGCCCACGCCGCATTTGATGATGGCCACAGGCACGCCGTACATCACCGCCTCGTGCACGTGGAACGCGCCGCGGTCAACGACGCGCGACACCGTAGCGTGTGCCAAAAATTCTTCGACCTCTTCAACCATTGCGCCGATGATCACATGCATGTTCAGTGCCCCGGGTAGTCGATGATGGAAAACACCGGGTAGCCGGCCTCGCGGATTTTGCGACTTCCGCCTAGGTCAGGCAGGTCGATCACCACGGCACAGCCCAACACGTTGGCCCCCACGCGCTTGAGTAGCTCTATGGAGGCCAACAGTGTGCCCCCGGTGGCGAGCAAGTCGTCCATGACGATCACCGACTGGCCGGGTTCAATGGCGTCTTTGTGAATCTCGACGCAATCGGTTCCGTATTCGAGCTCGTATTCGTGTGAATGAACCTCGGCGGGGAGTTTACCCCGCTTGCGGATGGGCACAAACCCCCGGTTTACCCGCCCTGAAAATGCTGAGCCCACTACGAACCCGCGGCTCTCGATGCCCACGATCAGATCGGGTCGGGGCGCCGATGTGAGAGACGCGGGACTCCCGAAGGCCGCCACATCCCCCCCAGAAAATCCCGGGAAATAGTGATTGGAAAAAATATCCATGCACGCTTGAAAGGCGTCCGCATGCTTCCAGACCGACGTAATGTCGCGGAAGAGAATGCCTGGTTTGGGAAAGTCGGGAATATCCCGCACCTTGGAGCGGATAAGATCCGCCGCCGCCTGCATTTGAAGTTTGTTCGTCATGGTTGCGCCCGCAAATCCATGGATGTAAAAAAACGGCGGAGCTTGCGGAGTGCGGGCGGGCTATCGAACGTGTTTCAAAGCGTCCGGAACTTCAGGCCAACCATACCGTGGAAGGAGTTGTTGTGCCACTCATTTTCGCCGCGGTTCACATCGATCATGCCCAGGCTGTACCCGAGCGAGAGGACCAGCGCGGGACCTGAATAGGAAAGCGGCAACTCCACGCCCAGTTCGGCGCGCATCGCGATATCGAAGTCGCGGGTGTCTTCCGCCGAGAGGGCGGTGGCAGGGGTAGGGCGCTTTGAGCTGATCAAAAAGGCCGGCTCGAGACCCACGTTCAGGAACAAGCTTGAGCTGGCATTCACAGACGGTTCACCCAAGCCGACCATGATCGGAATCGTGCCGTAGTCCAATCGGTAATCGCCGCCGCCGGCCCCTGAAATGCGGATGCCGTGTTGCTGGTAACCCGCGCCGAGGAGGAGTCGCACGGGGCCGCTTCCGACTTCGGCAATGAGGGCACCGTTGTAGGTCCGGGTCATGTTGGTGGTATTTGGCGCGGTGGGCTCCGGATCGAGGGCGGCATTGGAGAGGTTCACGCCGCCCCTGAAGTGAAACCCTTGTGCATGCAAAGGCGCGACCAAGCCGCAGAGCACGGTGATGAAGGCGATAGCGGGGACGACGCGCCCTAGATTCGTGGCGCGAGTGCTCGCTGAATGCGTGCGGAGAGTGAACGTGCGCATCATGGGCGCAAAAAAGTTCGACTCTAAAATTCCACGATTCATGTGAGCTCCCGGACTCTGGGCACAACACC
>JBIIWL010000035.1:0-11465 GCA_044338885.1 Fibrobacteria bacterium | reverse complement strand
CAGAGCGACCGGTTTCCGTGATGTGAAACTTCATCGTCAACAGCTCTTGCTTGCAGCGATGGCATGTGGCCAATACCGGGACGCGCTCGCCGCTGGCGGTTTTTTCTTTAACCTTGTCTTTGCGCGAAATTTCATAGGCGCGGCTCAGGGAATTGTTTTTCCGGAGAAACCGATCGTGGGGATCTTGACCATCGGACATGCGTCACCTCTTTCTTTTCACTGTCTCTGAAAGTACTACTTCGCCGCCCGCCCACACAGGGCTCCGCGCGCTCGGAAGCACGCAAACTCCCGGTTTTATTCGGGAAAAGCCTCATCAAGTCGCAAAAATCTGTAGACCGAATGGGACAACAGGGCCCGCCCAGTGGCTGTCAGGCGCAAGGCTGTAGAGTGCAAGGCGCGTTTTTCGCCAGGTCCCCGACGGTGCGCCTCCAAAAACGTGTTCACCACGTCGTCCACATTCAGGACGGTCACACGCTCACCCGCCATGCCGGCCAAATCCTGCAGGCTGGCATTGAAGGCCGCGGCAGGCGCTCGCGACGCCTCCGGCATAAAGGCCGAACACACGGTGACCAATGCAACGCGCGCTTGGGTCTTGAGCAGCAACACTTGCACGAGGGCGCCCAGCGGTTCCAGCATGGCACTGAGGGAGGCCCCCTGTAAAAGGTCAGCGGTCCCCAACCCCACCACCACGGTGTCTGGGGCTTTGCCGATAAGCGCCGGCGCGCCGCGCAAAGCGGCATCCACCGTCAGCGACTCCTCGCCCATATGAAACGATTTAAACGCGGCGCCCGGCCGGCGCGTGACGAGTAAATCGACCACACCTTCTCCGTAACCTTCGGGAGGGCACAACAATCCGTCACCGTAAAACACGAGATTCTTCACGATCCCCTCCGGCGTAAACTGGTGGGCCCACTCCGGCTTGAACGGAGGACCGGGCGATTATGAGTCGCCTGCTCTAACCAACTGAGCTATGGGCCCGGAATGGGAAAGATAGGTACGGTTGAACACGATGAGCCTAAGGGAGCTTAGTAGGACGTTCTCAGGAGGACGCACAAAGCGAACACGACCTCCACGCTGCATGCGGAGTAACGCACACAATCAGTCCTCGTCCCTACCTTATCTTCCCGACCACCCGCCCCACTTCATACTTCCCACCTCCCACTACCCACTACCCACTACCCACTACCCACCACTTCCCACTACCCACCACCGTCTATCTTTCTCCCATGCTCTTCGACCTGTATTGGCGTGTGCTCGGGCTTCCTTGGTCTCGCGTTAAAGGCGCGGTCACTGACAGCGTCCCCTATTCACTGGTTGAACTGACGCTCTGGCTCGGGACCGCGGCGACCGTGGTTTTGATGCTCACAGTGCTACCCACTCGATGGTTTGCCGGAAAGGCCATGGGGGTGTGGTTGCGGACCCGGGGTGTGCGCCTCGCGGCGCTATTGGCGGGGCCGGTGTTATTGATTGGCCTGGGTTTAGGCCAAGGCGCATTTCCAGCAAGCCTGGCCCCTACAGCGTGGAGGACACCGCTGGTGAAGCGCCTTGGCACGGACAGCCTTGCCGAGGCCACCTTTCGCACATGGGTCACGGCGCGCGAAGCTCAACTGCGCCAAGCTTTTGCAGACAGTGCTCACGGAGCAGCGAATTGGAACTCGTTCCAATCGATGACGGAACACGAGGTCCTCGCCGCCTGCGATACGGGGCTCGATACGATCTTGGCCGCTCTGGGCCTGCCCAAGGGGCGCACCGTACGCGCGTTCAAAACGATGGGGCCATGGACCGCCACAATCGGTCTGGCCTACGGCGGCCCGGCGTTTCACGACCCATTTTACGGAGAGATTGCCATCGTGAGTGACGCCGACATGCCGGCACCACATTTTTGGAGACTCTCTGCAGCATGCCACGAGGCCGCCCACGCCAAGGGTTTCACGCGTGAAATGGATACCGAGATTCTCACGCAGCTGGCACTCATGCGCGTGGGGCAACATGACCGGCGATTGCGCGCCCTCGCCGACATTCACTTTCTCCGGAAGGCCGGACTTAAAATCGCTTGGCCAGACAGCCTGATCGCCGAATCCAAGCGCGTGCGCACGAGGCGCACGGCGGTTGAGCGAGGCCAGCCGGTTGTCCGCACCCTGCGCAATGCCGCCCGTCAGTTGGGTCTACAAAACACGGCGACCAAATATGGCGCCCGTAGCGCGGCCGAGGCGTGGAACCCGCACCACCCCTTCTTCGCGACTGTGCACGGTGTGAGCGATATCGTGACGGACAAGAAAAGAGAGGGCGCAAATGGGCGCTAATAAAGCTCGAAACGGGCGCAAACCGCGCGGGCTCGGTCTTACGCCGGCTCGACCTCAGGATTACCCCGTCGATGAAGAAATCGATCTGCATGGTATGGCAGTTGACGAGGCATTGACTGCGGCGGATTCAATGCTAAAGCGCCATAAGTCAGGCGCTATGCTGCGTATGATTCACGGTCACAGCAATCGGGGAAACGATTCGATCCGCACCAATCTGCACCGTGCGCTCTCGAGTGTCTGGAAGGTTCGCGTGAAAAAATTTCGCACAGATTTTATGAACCCAGGAGCCACGTTGATCGAAGTGGCCTAAATCCGGTCACTCCCTTACCTCTTGGGCTCCAGAGGTGTTACCGAATTTGAGATCTCGGCGTCATAAGCCCCCTTTGGCCCGACTATCCCACCCCCCAAATGGCTATAATTGCTTGTCGGATTTCTCCTTTTTCCCCGCCTGACGGGACGGAACCCTCATGACGTTTAAAAAGAAAATTCTTTGCATCGGTGCCGGCTACGTAGGCGGACCGACCATGGCCATGATCGCCCGCAAATGCCCTGATTACAAGGTAACGGTTGTGGACATCAATAAAGCGCGCATCGACGCCTGGAACAGCCCCAACATTCCGATCTACGAGCCCGGCCTGGACGAACTGGTATTCGCCGCGCGCGACAAGAACCTGTTCTTTACCACAAACGTGGATGATGGCATCCGCGAAGCGGACATTATTTTCGTCTCAGTCAACACGCCCACGAAAACCTTCGGTGAAGGCGTTGGTAAAGCCGCCGATCTGCAGTATTGGGAAAAGACCGCCCGTCAAATCCTCGCCAACTCAGACAAGGGCAAAATCATCGTGGAAAAATCCACGCTGCCCGTGCGCACGGCTGAGGCCATGGAACGTATTCTAAACGCCAACGATAAAGGCCTCCGCTTCGAGGTGCTCTCCAATCCGGAATTTCTCGCCGAAGGGACGGCCGTCAAAGATCTCGAAAACCCAGACCGCGTGCTGATTGGGTCGCGTGAAACTCCCGAAGGCCTCGCGGCCCGCCAGGACGTGGTTGATATTTATGCCCATTGGGTGGCCGCAGATCGTATCATCGAGTCGAACGTGTGGAGCGCCGAACTTTCCAAACTCGTCGCCAACGCGTTTTTGGCGCAACGCGTATCCTCGATCAATGCCATTTCGGCCTTGTGCGAAAAGACCGAAGCCGACGTGGGCGAAGTCGCCTTCGCCATCGGCACGGACAGCCGCATCGGCTCCAAGTTCCTCAAGGCCAGCGTAGGCTTCGGGGGCTCATGTTTCCAAAAAGACATCCTCAATCTCGTGTACATCTGTCAGAGCTACGGGCTCACCGAAGTGGCCGATTATTGGGAGTCTGTGGTTCGCATCAATCAGTGGCAGCAGACGCGTTTCGTGAAATCGATTCTGTCCAGCTTGTTCAATACCGTGGCCGGCAAACGGATCGCCGTGCTCGGTTTTGCGTTTAAGGCCGATACCGGCGATACGCGCGAGTCACCGGCCATCGCCGTGACGCGGGGGTTAGTCGAAGAACGCGCTGAGGTTATCGTGAGCGACCCCAAGGCGCTGGCCAATGCCCGCCTTGACCTCAAGGATATCGAAGACAAAGTGACCTTTGAAGCCGACGCTTACAAGGCGGTGGAAGGGGCGCATGCTGTGGCCATTCTCACCGAGTGGAAGCAGTATAAAGAGCTCGACTATGCACGCGTGCTCAAGTCCATGAAACACCCGGCCTTCATTTTTGATGGCCGCAACATCTTGGACCATAAGGCGCTGTACGACATGGGCTTCAACGTCGTGCCCATCGGCAAGACACCGCTCCTTCACGTTTAAGACAAGCTCGCCTCGAGCGTTGTCGACGGGGGCCCTCCGCATCGTCGACGCGGGCGGCCGCCACAAAAAAGCCTCCGGGAAACCGGAGGCTTTTTTGTGGCATGAACCAACCGCTTGTGGCTTACCGCTCTAAAGTGGCAGGCAGAATAAAGTCTGACGTTTGCCCGCTGCCACTGAGCGCCGACATACGAACCAAATAAATGCCCGGGGCGACGGCGTGGCCCGAGGACGTGGTTGCGGTCCAGGTGAGTTCACGAATGCGGCCTTGCCGTGGGTTGACCGACTGAGACCACACGGTACGGCCTTGGATGTCGCTGATCGTCATGGTCAAAGCCTCGGTCGCTTGCATGGCCGCAGGGGTTAAGGTAAACCTGAAGGTTTGACCTGACCCATTGGCGCGTAGCGCATACTGTCCGGGGAATAATGATGTGGGCGACAGCGTGACCGGGTTGGAGGCGGCCGAGTTGGGGCTGTTGCCCGCCGAATTGACCGCATACACGGTAAAGGTGTAGGTCGAGCCCATGGTCAGGCCCGTCACGGTGCAGGTTGCCGTCGTGCCACTGAAGGGTTGCGCCGAATAACACAGACCGGACGGCGTTCCATTCGTGTAGTATTCGAGAATGGGCGAGCCACCATTGCTGGTCGGCAAAGTCCAAGAAACTTGCACCGAGGTCGAAACCCCAACTTGTGTTGCCACCACATTGGTTGGGGACGAGGCGACGCCTGCGGGAGTCACAACCGCTGAGGGGTTCGAGAAAGGGCTTTGACCCGCAGTGCTCACGGCGCGCACAACGAAGGAGTAGGACGTGCCATTGGTCAAGCCCGTGACCGTGCACGTGAGTGGCCCCGTCGTCCAGGTGCAGGTCTTCGTGGTATCCTGAACGGCACGCGCCTGGTACATTGAAATGGGCGCACTGCCGACCAACGTGGGCGCTTGCCACGTGAGCGCGACCTGACCCGACGATACCGTGGCCGTCACACTTTCAGGTGCGCCCGGTGGGGTGCCGGCAACAACCGCAATTTGGAGCGTATCAGCCCCAGTAGCCGGACCATTCAAGCTGACGACGATCCTGTAGGCCTGTGCGGTCGAGAGGGCCGTCGGTGTTCCCGAAATCGCGCCGGTGGTGGTGTTGAACTGTAAGCCGGCCGGTAAGGCCGGGGTGATTGTGAAAGGCGCCCCGGAGGACGGTGTGCCCGTGACTGTGGGAACGTTGGCGCTAATCGGAGTGTTCACAGTGTATTGGGCGACCTTTGTCGGGTAGAACAAGGCGCGCGCCTGATTGCTCACCGTGGCGCCTAAGCTCACGGCTGTGGCCCCGAGCTTTTGTGTTTCATACTCGAGTTTGGCCCACGCCGCATCGCGAATGGTGCCGTTCGAGAAACGCAGCTCATCGATGTACCCGATAAAGTGCTGGTTGAAGGCGCGCTCGAGGGCACCGATCAAAGGACGCGACACCGTGGTCGTCGGCACCACGAAGGTCGATTGGGTTGAATTGCCGGATAACGCCTGCGCAACCCCGTCGACATACATCACCACGTTGCCGTCTGTGGATGTGCCAATTGTAGCGACGACGTGACGCCAGGTCTGCTGGGCAAAATCCGTGGTCGTAAATGCACGCCGTCCATCGCCGGTGCCATTGGTCGTATTGAGTACGCTGAACGAACCAGAGGAACGGTGCATGAGCGCATAGCTACTGCGTCCGGTAGAACCCGAATAGCGGTACTGACCGAAAATCCCCTGCGACACATCGGATCCGGGGTTGCGCACATTGACCCAGGCCGAAATGGTCATGCGGGTCGCACTGCCATTCGCACGGTAAAGATTATTGTCTTCCAGCGAGTCGACGTGATAGCTCTCCGTGCCCGTCGGCGGTGCATCGCTGGTCATGGCCGCGTTATAGTAACGCGCCGTGCCGACCACCCCTGACACGGAAAGCACCTCTGAATGTCGGGTGCCATTGAGGGCGTTCGCCGTGGCATCGAGAATCGTGCCGGCACCTGGACCTTCATTCAAATGCCACACACCGGTAAAACCGCTGGTCCCATTGAAGACTCCAGAGCCGCTTGAGGCACTCACTTCGCCCGTCTTGCCCCAGTAGAGGCGAATGTTGGTTGTGGTCGAGCCCGCAATGCTGGGGACAAGTACCCAAATGTGGGCACTGCCGTTCTCCCAATGATCGATCTGGTAGGAGAGAGCGGTCGTGCCCGTCGAATCGGTGAACCGAACATCAGCGCCACCCGCGAGCGCTTCGGACAAAATGTTGGCGCCCTGCGCCTCGCTTTGAGAGCTCAGTCTCACGAGGACGGGAAAATTTGAAACGGTTTGGGTCACGCCCGCGCCACCGCTACTTGCGGCAGTGTTCACCGTAACGGTTCTGTATTTATTCCATGCTGCATAGGGCTGAGCGTGGGCCACGACTGTGCAAAAAAGCAATGCGGCGCATAGTGACGGAACTTTCATTTGTCCTCCAGATCACGATCAATGAAATGTTTGACGCATTCTCAGAATCAAAAAGCGACTTCTCGAATGTAGGGCCAAAGCGTATTATTGTGTTCATTATTTTTGATTTTATACTATTCGCGTGCCAAAAAACACAAATTTTAACGGTAGTACGCCTATTCATGGTTTTTGAGAGGGAGTGCCCTCGGTCCCTTTAACCACAAAAAAAGCCTTCGGTTTCCCGAAGGCTTTTTTTGTGGAAATCCCCGCGGCACCGTATTCACGGTGCGCGGGCAGTCTGCGTTTTACTTGACCGTGGGGCGAACGAATTCGCTCGTCACGCCGGCATTGACGGCGGACATGCGAACCATGTACACACCGGCGGAAACCGCTTGACCCGAGGTGTTCTTCCCGTTCCAGGTCACTTCGCGAATACGATCCTGCGACGGGTTCACCGACTTGGACCACACCGTACGGCCGTGAACATCCGATATCGTCATGGTCAACGCTTCGGTGCTCTTCATCGCTTCGTCTGTGAGGCCGAAGGTGTAGGGCTTGACGGCGCCGGAGACCTGGATCGCGAAGGACTTCGCGAGACCAACCGGGGTCACCGCGGCGGAGGCGGCCGACAGCGGGCTGCTGCCGATACCGTTCACAGCATAGACCTTGAAGGTGTAAGACGTACCGAGGGTCAAACCCGTAACGGTGCAGGAAGCGGTAGTGCCGGAAACCGGCTGAGCCGCGTAGCAAATACCGCCGGGCGTACCATTCACGTAGTATTCGAGAATCGGAGAACCACCGTTGCTGGTCGGCAACGTCCAGGTCACCGTAACCGATGTGGCGGTTGCGGCCTGAACAGCCGTCACGTTCGTCGGAGCGGCCGAAACGCCGGCAGGCGTCACAGAGTTTGAGGCGGCAGACACAGGGCTCGAGCCCACGGCGCTGATGGCACGCACCGTGAAGGTGTAAGCCGTACCGTTGGTCAAACCAGTCACAGCGCAGGAGAGCGCGCCCGTGGTCCAGGTGCAGGTCTTGGTGGTGTCGTTCACAGAGCGCACGACATAGGAGGTGATGGGCGAAGAACCGGCGGCACCGGCCGACCATGTCACCGTCGCTTGACCGCTGGTGCTCGAGGCCACCACGTTGGTGGGGGCTGCAGGCAAGACGCCCGCGATCACCGCGATGGTAAGTGTGTCTTTAACCGTGGCGCTGTTGACCGTGGCGGTCACGATGTACTGGGCCGAAGCCGTGACAGCGCTGGGCGTACCGGTGATGGAACCGTTCGAGGTGCTGAACGCCAAACCGGCGGGCAATGACGGGGCAATGCTCCACCCCGTACCGGCGGAGCTGGTGACCGGCGTATTGGCCGTGATGGCTTGGTTCACCGTGTAGGTGGAGCTCTTGGTGATGTAGGCCAATGCCGGTGCGGCAGGGGTCACGGTCGTGCCCAAAACAACGGCCGTGTTGGCAGCCTTCTGGGTCTCAAATTCAAGCTTCATCCAATCAGGCTTACGCGCGATCGAAGACGTACGCATTTCGTCGATCTTGATGTGCGAATTGCGATCGGGCCACAGTGAACGCCCCATGTAGTTCATGGTGCGAACGCCGGGGAGGAAGCGATGGTTGTCAGCAGCGTTGTAGAAGTCGATGGCCATGACGCCATCCTTGTACAAGCGCCAGCGGCGACCACCGAGGCTGTCCTTGGAAACGGCCAAGTGCATCCAGGTGTTCAGGGTGGACAGGCCACCGGTCACCGTGGTGCTGGCGGCGTTGCCCGATTCGGCACCGCCCGTCGCGCCGCGTGCGCGCCAGTTGGTTGTCGTGTTTTCACGACCGAACCAGATGTTGTCTTCGAGGTTGCCGTTGCCATGGCTGAAGAAATGGTTCCAGGCCATGAACAACTGCGGGTCGGGCAGCAAAATCCACTGCGACACCGTGATCGTGGAATCGGGGAAGGTGATCGTGCCCATGGTGAAGTGATCGTCCACTTCTTGGCCGCCGTTTTGCGAGCGCAAGCTATCGGACAAGCCGATGATACCCGCGGTCGGGTTCATCGAGGCGGCCTCAGTGCCGGCCGGCATGGCATCGTTGGTGCCAGGGCTGGCCGCGTTCACGCGCGCCGCGGCACCCGACGCCGTACCCATGTGCCAAACGCCGAGGAAGCTGTTGTTGCCAAAAACGGCCGATGAATTGGAGGTGCTGGTGGCGCCAGAACGGTTCCAGTACATGCGGAGCTTGGTGTTCGCATTGCCGGCGACAGACGGCACGCGCACCCAAATGGCGGCGCCGGTGCTGGTCCAGCTTTCGATTTCGTGTGACAGGGTCACGGTACCGGTCGAATCCGTGAAGCGGATATCCGCGCCGTTCGCGAGGGCTTCGGTGAGCACGTTGGACCCGGTTGCTTCGCTCGTGTTGGCGAGGCGCACGAGAACGGGGAAGTTGGCTTGTGAGGTGGCCACGTTCGCACCGCCGCTGGTGGCGGTCGTATTGATGGTGACCTCACGATACTTGGTCCAAGCCGCGAACGGCTGTGCCTGCACGAGGCCGACACACGCTGTCAGCGCAGCCAGAATTGCGAATTTTTTCATTGTACTCTCCCTTTGTGGTTCAAGCCGACGTCCCTTCAGGTACGACCCGGCGCGACTCCTAATATATCGCAACCATCTCTTTTTTGTGTTTAAAAAATCATTTACCGGTGAAAATCGGAAAATATGCTTTAATTTAGCTAAAAACGATATCTTCGTCTTTTTTGGCAGGCTAATTTGTACAAATTATACCAGAAAGCGGTTAAAAATTTGTCCCCACTATTCCCCAAAAATGGGAGAGTTACGGGGCCAATCGGAGCGGCCAGATGCGACGCCTCCCGACCACCTCATCCGAGTGTTGAGCGCTTAAGCGTTCGCCAGACGTTCAACAAAAAAACGCACCGCAGATTGGCCACTTTGGCCTAAATCGCGACTAAAGTCATTCACATAAAGGTCGATGTGCGACCGCATCACCTCAGGGGTCATATCCTGGGCGTACTGAGCGCACAGCGCAAGGGCTTCGTCCTCATGCGTCCACGCCCACTCAAGGCTCGCGCGCACCGCCGTTTCCAACGCCGTCCGGCTCGGGACGCCGACCCGCTCACGCCGAATCAACGCACCCAACGGGATCGGGAAACCGGTCACATTTTCCCACGCCGCCCCTAGGTCTTGCACAGCGCTCAATCCATCCGCTTGGTAAGTGAAACGCATTTCGTGGATGACCACACCTTGAGCAGACGGATCGCTCTTGAGTTCACGATAGAGCGCATCAAACGGAACAAACCGCTTGCGCAACGCCGGGCCACCGACGTGCGCGTTCCAAAAGTCGAGCAGAAAATTGGCGGTCGTGTGTTCGCCGGGCACCAGCACTGTGCGCGACGCATCCCAAGGCTCACCCCCGGTGAGCAACAATGGCCCGCACCCGCGCCCCAAGGCCCCGCCGCATGCCAACAACTCGGTGCCGGGGCAAGAGGGCGCATTGGCGTAACTGACCTTCACTAAATCGAAGGCGCCTTGGCGCGCCATCACGTTCAAGGTCTGCACATCTTCAAACGCGAACGTTGCCAACGGCGCCGCGGTGCGGCCTAGGATCCACCCCGAAAAGATGAACACGTCGTTGGGGCAAGGCGAAATACCGACCGCCAATGCAGGCGATGGAGCAAGGGTGTGATCAGGGGGTGTCATAAGGGGCCTTCGGGAGTGCCGCGCGCACAAGGTCAACCCCGTGTTGCGACCACGCGTGTGCCAAGGTTGAGAGCGCGTGGCGCATGTTGTGAGGCTGCATATCGCGCTGCGCGGCCATGTTGCTGATCGCCCGGATTTCTAACACCGGGATGTGTCGCGCGCGCGCCGCGAGCGCCACCGCCGCCCCTTCCATGGTTTCAAAATCAACGTTGAAAAGGCGGCGGCGGCGGGCGCCGGTCTGTGCCGTGCCGGTACACATGTTGACCGTTGCCCCGCGTCCGCGCTTCAGCCCCACCTGTGGCAGATCCGGCGCGGACAGCGGCAGCGGCGCGTGCAGGCTGGGGTCCGCAAAGGCAAAGTCTCCCAGACTTGAGAATCCGACCTCGGTCGGCAGCTCCATTCCAAGATCGGCGAACACCTCTGATGTACCCAAGACGACCTCGCCGATCATCAAACCGCTCTCGGTATAGGCCCCCGCAATGCCGGCATTTACAATCAGGCGCGGGGCGAACCGTTCGATCAATCCAGGAAGATTTAAAAGCGTGTGGGGAATACCGACGCCAGTGATCGCGAAAATGTTTTCATTCAATCCCCAAACACGACCCGGTTCGATTTCAACACGGTCGGCTTGATGTGGATCGTTGGCGTACCCCAACGCTTCAAGTTCATCACGTGTGGCGGCGCAGTGTAAAACGGGAGCCGATGCCCCGTCAAGATGATGGATAGGCTGATTCATACACGCTTCCTATTCGACCACGTGAGGTTTGCCTCGATCCGCGCGGCATCGTGTTCATCCCATACCGCCGGCAATACATTGAGACAACTCGCGGCGGCAGCAGCCAACGCCTTCGCTGCGGCGTCGCGAGGGTCAAGCCCGCTGAGCAACCCGTGGGCGAGCATCGCGGTGACCGTATCCCCCGCCCCGATGGGATTGACAAGGTCTTCGAGCGGAGGCAGCGTACACGCCATGCCCGCTTCATGGGCGGCGTCTTTGGTCTGCACCGTTGCGGGGCGTGCACCATCGGTAATCAAGAGCGCCGGGGCCCGAGCCGATGCCGCCACCAAGGGCGCCAGCGTGCGGTACTCCTCTGCATTCACCTTCAACCAATCCACACGCGCGAGTGAGTCCGGTGACAAACCCGCCACGGAATCCCAAATCACCAGCGGC
>JBIIWL010000006.1:0-20049 GCA_044338885.1 Fibrobacteria bacterium | reverse complement strand
GATTCATGCCCGCTGGAACGGTCCCGCACACAAGGATGGCATCAAACGACTCGTTCGGTAACAGCGCCAACATGCGGTCACTGGGGTCTTCATCCAAAACAAATGGAGCGATCACCTCGGTGGTCTGTGGGCCATCGAGCAAAGTGGTGCACACCCGCGTTTCCCCCTCCACGACAACGTGCAGGCTTCGGATGCCACGGCGCTGGCAGTCTTCGAGAATGCGTTGCCCCGTACTGCCCGCTAACACTTGCCACAGCGAGACGTCGTGGCCACGTGCGGCCAAAATTTTCGCCACATTCAACCCTTTGCCACTCGCGAGCTCGACGAAGGCTTGGGCCCGATTCACGTGGTCGATGCGAAGGCCAGGAACAGTGAAGAGTTGTTGCCATGCCGGGTTGAGCCCGGCAATTAAAATTTTGGCCATGCCACAAAACTAGGATTTCGAGCCCCCTCCGGTTATAATAGGTGGAATGTCTGCTGCCAAACCACTCCCCGAATTAACCCTGGGCCTGCGTTTTCCGAAGCGCCTCCTGAACTTCTTTCCATCCGGGTGGAAGCGCCGCCATTTAATTGCGGCGAGCGGCGGCGAGCACGAGCCCGATGGATTCGCCTTTACCGAACATTTGCGTGCCTCCCGGCGCATTCTGCTGGCGTGGTCTGATGATGCCGTGGAGATTCTGCAAGCCTTTCCCGCCGCACGGGCCTTGATAGACGCCTTGCCCCCGCAGACCGAATGCATCCACCTCTGCGAAGCCCGTAACGCCGCACTCGTGTCTGGGCTTTTTTCCAATGCCGTGGTCACCTATAGTCGCGAAACACTGGCCTGGCATGAGGACGCCGTGCAAACCCTGGTCTCTGACCTGCGCGCCTTTGCGCCTGAGATTACCCTGACGTTGACCCAATCGCCCTACCCGATGGTGCTTCAGGCCGCACTGCGTGCCAGTGGCGCGCGGGCCCGCATCAGTTGGGAGGAAGCGTCGAGCGCCCCATTTGCCAACACGCGTTTGCAATCCGAATCGGCCACGCCGCGCGCCGCACGTTTTTTCCAATGTCTCGACCTATGGCGATACGCAGGCTTTACGCCGCGCGGCCTATGGACGCACTTGCAACCCGATGTGGGTCGACACGAAGAAGCACTCCGCGAATGGGAAGTCAAGCGGGCCGCGCCCGAAACCACATGGCTATACGTGCAAGACGCGGCGAACATCAACGTCTTGGAAGCCGGCCTGTTCGAGCGACTCTCCGAAACCATTCGCACGCGCGAGTCAGGGCGCTTCACCTTGGGTGCCGTGCTGTGGAACCCCGACTTTAAGCCGATCTCACGCCAAGGCCAATGGCTGGACGCCCCCGTGTTCAATGAAGCTGATTTTTCGGCTTTGCTCGCGGCGCTTGACGGCGCACGCGGCGTGATCGGGTCTCAAAGTTTCGCGTTGCACTTCGCGTCGCTCGTGGACGTCCGCGTCGTCGCGCTGCTCGACGCGTCGCAGTCGCGTCACAATGCGGCCGGCCTCAACCCACAGTTTGAGGTGGAATGGACCTAAGAGCGATCAGCTGTCAGGTGTCAGCTATCAGCCAACAACGAACTACAGAAAAAATCTGAACTGTAGATCTTTATTTCCAGAGTGGTTGCTTGTGTTCCCTGACAGCTGAAGGCTGACAGCTGAAGGCTGACCGCTGAAGGCTGACCGCTGAAGGCTGACAGCTGAAGGCTGACCGCTGAAAGCTTAAACCTTTGGGCTACAAATACCCGGCCCACTTTTTATTCTCACCGACCTTCTTGACTAGTTCTTTGAGTCGCGCTGTTTGAGATTTGTGCACCACCATGGTGACCCCGTCGTGATGAACCACGAGTAAATCCTTAACACCAAAGGTGGCGACGATTCCTGAATCCGAGAAGCACGTCGTGCCGGTCGATTCAAGTTGGATGGTCTCCCCCACCGCACGGTTGCCCGCACCGTCGGCGGCATGCAATCGGTCGAGCGAACTCCAGGCGCCGATGTCGTCCCACTTGAACGCGGGGATCACCATGCGAATGGCCGACGCTTTTTCGAGAATGCCGTAATCGATGGAGATGTCAGGGATCGTCGCGTAGATTTTTTTCAGTTTGGCGGCGAAGGTCGGCTTTTTGGGGTCGAGGTCGCCCGCCTTTTCGAACGCGGCGGCTGTGACCGGCATGTGCGCACGAAACTGCTCCCACAAATAATCGACGCGCCACGCGAACATGCCGCTGTTCCAATAGAAACGACCTGATTCCACAAAAGCGGCGGCTTTATCGGCAGAGGGTTTTTCATGAAAGCCCGCCACGTCGACCACTTTAAGGCCGTTCACCGTGCGCACACCGGGCTTTGCCTCCACATAGCCGTACCCCGTTTCGGGACGCAGCGGGGGGATGCCGAAGGTCACGAGACAATCGCCTTGCGCGGCGGTTTCTGCCGCGACCTTCATGGCCCGCGCAAATTCCTTGGCGGGTCCGATGGCGTGATCAGCCGTGAGCACCAACATCACACCCTGCGGGTCTTGCCGCATGATCATTCGTGCCGCCAACGCCACGGCGGCAGCCGTATTACGACCACGCGGTTCGGCGATCGTGAGCACATTTTTCATCCCACGGGTTTTGCTCTTGACCGGTTTTTCAAGATTCGCACTCACCACTAAGCGTGTCGGGCCCGTCTTACCAAGCGCGCGAATATTGCGCAACGTATCTTCAAGCATCGATTGCTTCGTCACGAGCGGAAGCAACTGCTTGGGGTGTTTGGCATTGCTGTAGGGCCAAAAACGTTCGCCCTTGCCGCCGGCCATCACTACGGGATGAATCATCAGAAATCCTTTAGAATCGGACCACACGCACACTTTGGCCGCATCGTCCGTGTTGCATCGAGTGAAAATCAAGAGCACCGCCATTGAGAGCGGAGCGAGCGGTGAAAATTACTCGATTTTAGGTGGGCTCTGGATTGAATTGAGAAACGAGATAAAAACCTGCGGTTGTGGCCGTGTGATGATGTTATAATGAAAAGAGGGGCTTTCATATTCGGAGCCCCCTACAGGAGAGAACGCTGATGATTGCCCCGATGATCAGACCCGGGCCGGGAGGACACGTGGATTTCCACATGCACTCCACCCTGTCTGATGGGCAACTGTCTGTCCGCGACCTGATCGATTACTGCGTGCAGCAGGGCGTCTCGGCGATCTCCATCACTGACCATGACAACATCGATGCCTACGAAGAGGGCCGCGAGCATGCGCAGCAGGCCGGCATCGGCTATATCCCGGGTGTGGAGATCAGCTCCTCACACAACGGCCACGACATACATATTCTCGGCTACCTCTACGAACCGACCCACCTGCGCCTCAACCGCACCTTGATGAGCCTGCGAGAAAAGCGCCGCACTCGGGCGCGGCTGATCGTCAGCCGCCTTGCCGAGCAAGGCATCGACCTGAGCTATGATAAGCTGGCCGCGAAAACCCATGGCGGAAGCATCGGGCGAGCCCACATTGCGGCGGCGATGGTCGAAGAAGAGTATGTGCCCAGCTTTCAGGACGCCTTTACTCGCTTTTTGGGGAACGGGAATCGGTTTATGGAAGGCATCGAGAGTGAAAAACTCTCACCCGCCGATGCCATCGGCTTGATTCGTGAAGCCGGGGGGGTGGCCGTGTTAGCCCACCCCGCGCGCACCAATCAGGACACCCTGATCGAGTCGATGGTTGAGCATGGGCTGCAAGGGATCGAAACCTACTGCCATAGCCACAACCCGACTTACTTCCGCCGCTATAAAGAAATCGCCAAACGGTATGGGTTGTTTTGTTCGGGGGGGGCGGATTTTCACTCCCGCCGCGATGACGACCGCTACGCGCCCGGTAGCCTCAGAATCCCAGGCGAGGTGCTGCACGCCCTGTATGGAGCCAAAGACAAGGCCTAATCCAGCGGCGGGCCGCCAGGCGTAGTTGATCAATTTTTGTCATTTTTTGGGCATTTTAAGGGCTTTTTCAAGATTTTCGGCCCTGTTTCACCCCAAAAATTGAAACTCCCTTGTGCAGGGGTTAGATTGGAAACGAGTTGTATTTTGGTGTGCTGTCTATGGGGGATGTCCCTACAGGCAAACCACTAGGCTCTCAGTTTTCAAGTCACTATGACCATGCACAAGGTACCGGCACTTAAAGCCGTATTTGCCAAAATTTTCCGTCTTTCGGCGGAAAAAGAGTACTTGTTGCACATACAGTGGGAAAACAAGCGTCGTTCAATTTCCCGTCCCGTCTCTCCTTACCTGATTCGCACCATCGCGGCTGTGGCAGTCGCCCTCGCGATTGGTATCGGGTGTGTGGCCTGGGAAGCCGGACTTTGGGCTCTGAAAGAGGCGCGTTACCACTTTGCGGCCGGTCGCCACCAAATGCACTTGGCTGAACTCAAAGAAATTCAATCCGGTCTGGCCGGTGTCGAGGCGTCGCTGGAGCGCGCGTATAACCAAGAGCAGCGTATGCGCGCGCTTTACGGCATCAACTACATGGGCTCATCGTCGGGTGCCTTCGGCGTGGGCGGTCGCACCTACCCGAACGCCAGCGATTCCGCACTGTCACAAGGTCTACAGGAAAACCTGTTTCACACGCAGTTAAAAGGCCGCCAACTGCGTGGCAAGATCGACTACACGTTGCGGAACTATTTACAGATCAAAGAATTCGTCGACTACCGTCATAACCTGTGGGATCACACGCCCTCGGTGATTCCGGCATCGGGGAACTGGACGAGCGGTTTTGGGTATCGCGTTCACCCTGTTTATGGCCGCTATGCGATGCACAATGGCTTAGATATTTCGGGGAGCCGGTTCACGCCCGTGTATGCGACCGCCAACGGTGTGGTCAAGGTTTCGGAACCTGAAAATGGTTTCGGCAACCTTGTCGTGATTGATCACGGGAACGGCTATACCACAAAGTACGGACACCTCAACCGGATCCTTGTCAATCGCAACCAACTGGTGAAACGCTTTGAAGTGATCGGTTATATGGGCAGCACGGGTACAGCCACCGGCGTGCATGTGCATTATGAAGTGTTGCGCGATGGCGAGCACCTCGACCCGGAACGCTTTATCTTGCCCACGGGGCTTGTCGTAGACTAATCCTCCCCTTGGGACTCAGGGCGATGCGCCTCAACCCGTGAGCGTCACCCCCGGCGACCTCACACACAACCGGCCGCCAGGCCCACCACCCCCAAAAACTCTTTTATAGCCCAAAAAAAGGCCACCCCAGCGATTGACTGGGATGGCCTTTTTTGAATAACAGTGGTGGGCACTGAAGGGGTTGAACCTTCGACCCGCTGATTAAGAGTCAGCTGCTCTACCAACTGAGCTAAGTGCCCACTGAGGCGGGAAAATATAGTCTCTCCCCCACGGAATTCAACGGGGTTACAGGCGAAAACCCTAGAAGGAAACCGTGGCGACCACAGAGAAGGGTTCAAACCCAGGGCCGATATCGTAACGGGCGTACCGGTTGGGGCTGTCGAAATCGGACAGGGCGGCATCGACCATGCCATCCATGATGGCGTACACGTACAGCAAAGCCGCGCCCCAGTAATACTGGTTGCGTTTACGACGGTAGACGGTGCGGTCGAGTGTGAGTTGCGTGACGTCCGAAGAATACCCGAGCGCTTGTTCTTGGCGCGCGGTGGCGAGATCGCGGTTGAGCGATTCTACCATCTCTTGGCGCGACCATGCTGAGACCGCCGAAGCACCCAGCGCCATCCACAGCATACCGAATTTGCCATAGCGATCATTGTAGAACTGACCGCCGCCGGGGAACACTAAGCCATAGGCAAAGGCGCGACGCACCGACCGTGTGGGACGAACGGGATTGTGGCTGCGCAGGGCAATCTCGAGCGCGTCGGTCATGCCGTACAAATGCAGGCCGGCGGCCCACGCGAGTTGTGAGTTGGCGAGGTCGGCATACTGCCGGCGAAGTGAAACATTGCGACGCGCCTGATTAATCCAACCATCCATCTCGGCACGGGCGACATCACTCGGGTTTTGCGCGTAGCGCGCGGCGGCGGCATCGGCCGAGTCGAGGTTGCTGCTGATTTCACGGCCGCGGCGCGGCAAGTCAACCGCGTAGGTATACGTCGCCACGCCGGCGAGGATGGTTTCGAGACCGAGAAGGAATGAGCCGCGAACCGGGTGACCGCTGTAAAACTGACCGCCGCCAGGGAATAACGCCGACAGGCCGACCGTGAGGGGGATCGAGACCGGTTCTTCGGGAATGCCCCAGTCGTAAACCGGTAAGCTATCGAGGGCCGGAATGCCCGAAGGCGGACGTTCTTGGGCCACAGACCTCATCGTCGTCATCATCAACAACGCCATCAACGCGACCGACAACCACGTGGGGACGCGGTGCTGCCTCACGCAATCGATACGGGCGGTCTGGACGTCTAAAGGAAGGCCGACAGGCATAGCGGTTAAAAGTAGTAGGTCGTATGGTCGAGATCATAGAGACAGAATCGTTGCAGGGGCAAATGATCATTCAACCCATCTCACAGGAACATTCCCACCGCCCACGAATACCCCCGAAGCCCCACCCGCAACGAATCGTCCAATCTAGGGGTTCGAACGGCGCAAAGAGGCCACAATCCTCGGTTGCCCCTCCCCCCCATCACTTGCGGTGAATGACGCACGTCCAAAGAGGTAAATTGCCTCTATGCGCATCGGACTCATCAATATCGGCGACGAAATTCTCGCCGGCAAAATTCTCAATACCAACGCCCGTGACCTCGCCCTCTGGCTGGCAGACATGGGACACGAACTCGCCTTCATGCTTACGGTACCCGACGGCGTTGACGCGTTAGCAGCGCCGCTGCGCCAAGCGGTTTCCGATACGTCGGAGGCGCGTTGCGGCATGCTGATTCTTAGCGGCGGGCTTGGCCCCACGCACGACGACTTCACGCGCGAAGCGCTGTCCAAGCATTTGAATGCGCCCTTGGAACGAAGCGAAGAAGCCGCCCAGTGGCTCGCACAATTCCTGAAGATTTCAACCGACGCGATCGGCCCCGGGCAAGCGACCCAACTCGACGTACCGCGCGGCGTCACGGCGCTCCACAACCCTGTGGGCACCGCGTGTGCTTTGGGCTTTACCGAAAACGGCTGCGCCGTATTCGCCTTCCCTGGCGTGCCACGCGAATTCCGCACACTGTTTGATCTGCATTGCCGGCCCTTGTTGGCCCGCCGCGATGCCGTGCTGCTGCGCCACCGCGCCGTCACGTATGGCCTATCCGAAAGCCGTCAGCGTGATTTTCTGCGCGACTTTGTGGTGCCTGAACCATTCCGCTACTCGTCACTGCCCAACGCCACCGGCGTGACGCTCGCGCTGGAAACCTTCGCGCCCTCATCCGAGGTCGAGCGCTTACGAGCCCAGCATGATGCGGTGTGGAACGATCTACTCTCGCGGCTCCCCGCGGAGTGCATCGTGGCGCGCGACGGGACCAACCTTGTCGATACGGTGTTCGCACTTTTGCGAGACAACAAGGCCACGGTCGCCGTGGCCGAATCGTGCACCGGCGGGCTCGTCGGCCACCTCATCACCGGTGTGCCGGGAAGTTCTGCCGTCTTTGAACGCGGCTTCCTCACCTATTCGGACGCGGCCAAAAATGATCTGCTCGGCGTGCCAACCGCGACGCTGAACACCTATGGCGCGGTCTCCGAAGAAACAGCACGGGCCATGGCGCTCGGGTGCCTGGTGACGGCGGGCAGTACGTATGCGATTTCTGTTACCGGGATCGCCGGCCCAGATGGCGGTACCGACGAAAAACCTGTGGGGCTGGTTTATGTGGGGGTGGCGTCCGGACGAACCGGACGGGTCGAAACAGCCCGGTTTGTGTTTCGGTCTGACCGGGATGGGAACCGCCGGTTGAGCGCTTACAACGCCTTAAACCAGCTCAGATTGGCGATTTTGAAAGATTTAGAGCAAAAATAAAAAAGTCACAAAAAAGCATTGCACAGGTGTGCAGTGTTCATTAGATTCTGCTCCATCACAATCAAGGAGTGCCGCCATGAGCGAGAAGTCAAAGAAAAACGAAAACCGTCCTCAGGTCAACGAAGAGACCACCAATAAGAAACGCGCCATTGAAGCCGCGGTTGCCCTGATCGAAAAGAATCACGGCAAGGGCTCGATCATGTCACTCGGTACGCAAGAAGCGACCGACGTCCCCGTGATCAGCACGGGCTGCATCCAGCTCGATATGGCGCTGGGCGTAGGTGGCTTTGCCAAAGGCCGCGTCATCGAGATCTATGGTCCCGAATCGTCGGGTAAAACCACGCTCACCTTGCACGCCATCGCCGAAGCTCAAAAGGCCGGCGGCGTTGCCGCCTTCATCGATGCCGAACACGCCTTCGACGCGCTCTACGCGCGCCGCCTCGGGGTCGATATCGACAACCTCCTAGTCTCGCAGCCTGACACGGGCGAGCAAGCGCTCGACATTTGCGAAACGCTCGTGCGCAGCGGCGCCGTCGACATCATCGTGATCGACTCCGTGGCCGCCCTCGTGCCCCAGGCCGAAATCAACGGCGAAATGGGCGACTCGCATATGGGCTTGCAGGCGCGCCTCATGTCGCAGGCCTTGCGTAAGCTCACCGGTATTCTGAGCCGCTCCAACTGCGCGCTCATCTTCATCAATCAGCTGCGTATGAAGATCGGCGTGATGTTCGGCAACCCCGAAACCACCACCGGCGGTAACGCGCTCAAGTTCTACGCCTCGGTCCGCCTCGACATCCGTAAAATCGCCTCCCTCAAAGAGGGCGAAGATGTGGTCGGTAACCGCACACGCGTGAAGGTTGTCAAAAACAAGTTGGCCGCACCGTTCAAGCAGTGTGAGTTCGACATCCTTTATGGCACCGGAATCTCGCGCGAAGGCAGCTTGCTCGACATGGCGGTTGAACTCGAGATCGTGCAAAAGTCGGGCACCTGGTTCTCCTACGGGAAAGACCGTCTCGGTCAAGGTCGTGAGAAGGCGCGTGACTTCCTCAAGGAGAACAAAGACCTCGCTCTCGAAATCGAGAACAAGATCCGCGTGGCTCAACTCGCTGGCCGCAACGACGTCGCCACCAAGGTGGCGGCCGGTTCTGCGGCCGAGGGTGACGAGGAGTGGAGTGACATCCGCGTTGCGGCGGAGTAACGCCCCCGCAAATCGCTTAAAATCAGCGATTTAACCCTTATTTTCCAACACCTTTCGGGGCCCTATTCGGGGCCTCGATGGGTATATTAGGTACATCGATGTCCCGGTGTCCCCCTCTCCGTCTATCCTCTCATTTGAGGTTTTAGGGGGGAGGTTCAGGCAACCGGGTACGTCAAAAGTTTCGGTGGTTTCCCGAGTGGGGCCACCCCGCGGTCAGGAGTAACGGGTTCATCCCGGCGGCTCCGACCCCGGTGAGTTTGCGGAATTCATCTGACGATGCGAGGCATAGCGAAGGACAGCATACCTGTTCGCGCGGCTCGCAAACCGGCGATGAAGCCTGGCAGGGCGCACAGCGCCGGAGTGAGAGCGAGCGAGGCAAGGCGGCTGAGGAAGCGGTACTTCACGTACCGCGACGGAGGCCAACGCCGCATCGCGCAGCTCGCAACCCGGCGATGAAGCCCGAACGATCTTCCTCCGGATGGGTGGAAGACCGCGGGGAGTTACTGCTGACGGGCACGGTGTTCGTTCAGTGGGGCTTTCTCGCGGCTCTACCCTCGGCGGGCTCCCCCCCTACTTCTTAAAATCCACCGTCTTGGCTTCGCCGTGACAGCAGTCAACGGTTGGCACGTCGAACCAACCCGATGAGTCGACGGGAGTGGACTCGCGCCGCATGAGCACGCGCTGAAGCCCGCGCCATTCGCCAAAGCAGCGTGCGCCGCCGGCAACGTCTGCGGCGGAGAGCATATCGACCGCACCGCCTTCGCGTACCCGGGCGAAGGAAAGGCCTGCAAAGTGGTCTGACGAAGTCGCGGTGCCATTGATGGTCACGCATAAATTCATGCGGTATTCCATCGTACACGCGCAGTTCTCTGGGTCTGATCCCTCGAACCCGCCGCGTGCGAGGGCACTATCGGAAATCACATCTGCGGGAGAACGCCCCGGCAGGTTGGCTGAAACCTGTTGACGCGGCGGGCACCGTGAGGCGCACCCCGATAACACGAAGGCCCCCATCAGAACCACAAGCGACGTGAGGGTGGTATGTCGTATGGTGAAGCGCGCCTCCGTGGCCGAAACCCTTACCCCCGACACGCCCTTCATGGTTTGATAGCCCGATTCCGATCAATCCAATACCCCCACAACACGATCAGCCACATGGCGTGACCGGCGACCGCAATCGCGCCGACGCTCGGTGGGGGCGGACCAAAGACATTCAGCGCATAAGTCAGGGCGAGAAAGCCGACCAACGACCACAGGGCCCAGGTGCCGGCGCGGTTTTTGGCGACGGTGGCGCGGGTGTAGAGCCAGATACCCAACACGAAGAGCGCGACCTCGATGATCAACGTCCACGCGACCGAGTTCCACAACCCGAACCCGACGAAGACGCGGCCACCGGGCACGAGGGGGAGGTCAGGGCGGTGGGTGACGAGGTCGAGGAGCCAATGGCTGAGGACGAGGAACCCGAGGGTGACGGCCGCGGCAACGTTGCGGCGGATCAGGACGTAGGCCATCGCGAAGCTGGAGGCCCAAAACACCACCGAGACCAAGCTGTGTGAAATCGGGTAGAACAAGAAGTCGAGCGGGGTGAACGCGGTGTTGCCTGGTTCGATGGCCACGCGTTCGATGCCGGCCAGTAGCAGCGTGGGCCACAACAGATCGGCGAACTGTGCCGCCAGAAACGCTGTGCCGAGCGAGAGCGCCGGGGCGGATTTTTTAAGCAGGGCTTTGGCCGCAAAGGCGGTGGCGAAATGACCGATGAACATGGAGACCTCCGGGAATGAGCAATGAACAATGCTCAATGCTCAGGAAAAAACAGAACGGTCCAAATGTAGGTTCCTCGCGCATTAGAAATGCAGAAGGGCCTGCCGGCTATAAACGAGACTCAATGTCCTTGAGTAATTCCCGAGTCCTCACTTCCACATCTTTGGCCATACTGATCTCCGTCACCATCGATACGGTCTTTACACCGGCACGGAACAAATCCGGCAGGTGGTGCGCCTTGATGCCGCCCATGGTGGTCCACGGGTGGCGGGTGAGGCGCGAAAGACGCAACACCTCGTCGAGGCCGAGATCGTGTAGATGATCCTTCGTATTGGTCGGGAACATGGGGCCGATGTTGATGTTACTCACGGGCAACTCGTTTGCAGCCAACACTTCGGCTTCGTCGTGCGTCGAGAGACCGATGATGGCGTCGGGGCCTAAAATGCGGCGCGCCTCGAGGGGGCTCATGTCGTCTTGCCCAAGGTGGACGCCATCCGCGCCGATGCGCGCGGCGATGGCCACATGGTCGTTGATGATCAGGGTGGCCCCATGGGCGCGACACAGCGCGAGCACCTCGCGGGCCTCCGCTTCGAACGCATCGTCGGCCAAGGCTTTGTCGCGGAATTGGATCAGCCGCGCGCCGCCGCGCAGCGCCGCGGCGATGACCTCAAGTTTGGTGCGGCCCGCATTGAGCGCGCCGTCGGTGACGAAGTACAGGGGAAAGGTTCCGGGGAGATGCTTCAACGATAAACCTCACGACGGTGCGCAATTCGAATGATCATAACGACCAAACGCTGGTCTTGAATCTCATAAACGATACGGTACATGCCAACACGAATCCGATAGGCATGTGCTGTACCAGAAAGCTTTTGTGATCCGTTTGGGCGAGGCTGTACAGACAACTCGTCAATATGACGAGAAATTCGGTCCCGAATGGGTACAGGAAGCGCCTGCAGCTCTTTGAGGGCGCTGCTCTTGATTTCGATTTGATGACGCATTTACCGGGCAGGTTTCCGCGCAGGAGACTTTGGCAGGAGTTTTTTGGCCTTCTCCCAGGGAATAGAAGGCTCGGCGCGACGCGAAGCGATTGCCTTACGATCAGCCGCATCTTCAAGCTTTTCCAACGCTTCCAAGGCCTTCAGCGATTCCATCGGTACGATCGCGCAGACGTTTTTACCATGCCTGTTGAGTATAATCCGTTCCTTTCCATAGGCCGCGCGATTGATCAGATCCGCAAAATCAGTGCGGGCTTGAACGATGGAAACGCCGGTAGAAATGGTCATGATAGACTCCTGTACAATCTGTACATAATATACAACTTGAGAACAGTCGATGAGGACAGGCCACCCGGGTTTCAAACCCAGATGCCCCCAACCCCAAGGCCGACACCCCCTCACCCAAAGGCCCAAAAGCCACCCCCATAAAACACGCCTAAAATCGCTACCTTTGCCGCATCCCAAGAAAGGTTCCGGCCCAGACAAACGAGGCCGGGCAACAACATGGCACAGAAAAAAGCAAAGTCCGCAAAATCGTCCGCCAAGCCCGCTGCGAAGGCCGCCGCTAAATCTTCCGCAAAGCCCGCCGGCAAAGAGAAGAAACTGAAAGTCGTGCTCGCCTATTCTGGCGGCCTCGATACCTCGGTGATCATTCCGTGGCTCGTTGAGAATTACAACGCAGACGTGATCGCCTATGCGGCCGATGTGGGCCAGGGCAAGGTGGAAGTCGAGCCGCTGAAGAAGAAGGCGCTGGCGACCGGCGCGTCCAAGTGTTACGTGCTCGATTTGCGGAAAGAGTTTTTGGAAGACTACGTGTGGCCCACGCTGCGCGCCGGTGCGAAGTACGAGGGACAGTACTTGCTCGGCACGTCGATGGCACGCGCCTTGATCGCCAAGCATCAAGTGCTCATCGCCGAGAAGGAAGGCGCGACCGTGGTCTCGCATGGCGCTACGGGCAAGGGCAATGACCAGGTTCGCTTCGAACTGACCTACCGCGCCATGAACCCGCGCCTGAAGATCATCGCCCCGTGGAAAGATCCGCTCTGGAAGATCCGCTCGCGCGAAGACGCAATCGAATACGCCGAAGCACGCAAGATCCCGCTCACGGTGTCAAAGAAAAAGATTTACTCCGAAGACGGCAACTTGTGGCACTTGTCTCACGAAGGTGGCGTGCTCGAGTACCCCGATCAAGAACACAATTTCGATATGCTCAAGATGGGCGTAACACCCGAAAACGCGCCCAACAAGGCCGAGTACGTGCTGATCGAGTTCGACAAGGGCACGCCCGTGGGTGTGAACGGCAAGAAGCTCGGCGCCATCGCGCTGCTTGAGAAGCTGAACGAAGTCGGCGGCAAGCATGGGGTTGGTTTGGTCGATATGGTCGAAAATCGTTTGGTGGGTATGAAGTCACGTGGTGTGTACGAGACCCCCGGCGGCTTCCTCCTCTATCGCGCGCACGAATACCTCGAACAGCTCGTGCTCGACCGCGATACGCTGTCGTACAAACAGCAGGTGGCCCAGAAGTACGCGCAGATGGTGTACGACGGCATGTGGTTTACGCCGCTGCGTCAGGCGCTTGACTCGTTCGTCGACAAGACGCAAGAAGTGGTCTCGGGCTGGGTGAAGCTCAAGCTGTACAAGGGCAACGCGTCCTTGGCCGGTATGGACAGCCCGTTCTCGCTCTACGACGCGGGCCTGGGTGGCTTCAGCGATGTCGAGACGTACAACCAACAAGACGCGAACGGTTTCATCCGCTGCCTCGGCTTGCCGATGCAGACGCGTGCGCTGTTGTTGGGTAAGAAGAACCCGGTGAAGTTCTAAACGGGATCTGACGATGAACGGCGGAATTCATATTGAGGAGATGGCGCTGTGAAAATCGGCGTCGTCCTCACCGCCGGCGGCAGCGGGGCTCGTTTCGGCGGGCCCGTTCCCAAACAGTTTTTAGAGATCAAGCCAGGCTTGCCGCTCTTGCGTTGCGCGCTTGAGACCTTTAACGCCTACCCTGGTGTTGAGGCGATCACGCTGACGCTCCCCCCCGACCGCGTGGAGGATTGGACGCCCCTGATGGCGGACTTTCCTAAGCTGCGCGTGGTGGCGGGCGGGCCCGAGCGGTGGATTTCGGTTAAGCACGGCGTCGATTCATTGCCCGCCACTGTGGATGCGGTATTGATTCATGACGCCGCGCGTCCGTTCACACCGTGGAGTGTGATCCGCCGCTGCGTCGAGGCGCTTGAGCAGGGTAAGTCGGTGATCGCCGCCGTAGGCGTGACCGACACCGTGAAAGAGGTCAACGGCGCGGCCGTCGTCAAGACTCACGATCGTTCCAAACTGATTCGCGTACAGACCCCACAGGCGTTCCCGCGCCGCGTGCTGCGCGGGATCTACGAGCGAGGCGTACCGACAGAGCCCTCGCCCACCGATGAGGCCATGATTGTCGAAGCCGCCGGCTTGCCGGTGGAGTGGGTCGAAGGCAGCTTCCTCTCACGCAAGATTACGACGCCGGAAGATTGGGAGTGGGCGGAGTGGACATTGGCGCGCATTGAAAAGGGAATATTGCACCTTGAAGATTGAGTCGGGATGCGCTCCGCGCGCAACTGGTCTCGATGGAAAGAATTTCGGATGAGCATCAAGGTCGGCATTGGTCAAGACAGCCACCGCATCAAAGACACGCACGAAAAGCCTTTTGTGCTCGGCGGCGTGACCTTCGACGAACCCTTTTGCCTTGAGGGCAACAGCGACAGCGATGTGATTCTGCACGCGATCACGAATGCGATTTCGGGTGTGACGGGCAAGCCGGTGTTGGGCCCGGTGGCCGACAGGCTGTGTAAGGCCGGCGATACCGATAGTGCGACGTACTTGAAGGTCGCGCTGGACGAATTAACAGCCATTGGGTTTAAGCCGTCGCACGTATCGTTATCGATCGAATGTTTGCGCCCTAAGATCATTCCCAAAATGGATGCGTTGCGGGCCAGAGTTGCAGAGTTATTGGGGGTTGGTGTGATCGACGTGGCGATCACGGCAACCACCGGCGAAGGCCTAACGGATTTTGGTAAGGGATTGGGCGTCCAGGCGTTCGCGGTGTTGACCGCGGAGTCGGTGTAACGCCCACGACGTATCTCGATTTGCTTATGAGCGCAGCGCTGCGCGCCCTTTGGACACCACACACGAACGTGCGCCCGTGGTCGTCACTCTACATCTTCGGGATTCGGTAACCGCTCTTCACGATACGGTTGTAATTGTTGACATATGAGGTGCCCAGTGGCACCACGATGAGCCTGTTTAACGCAATGACGCCGATCCCCGTGGTGGCGCCCACCGCATAAAAACCCAAATCATTCTGACCCGCAACCGCACGGCCGACTAGAGCAACCGCAATAACGCCCGCGCACGCGTCAATAAAATACCCGTGTGAAGCCCAAAGCCAAGCTGTCGGCCCCGAAAACACATTGTTCTGGGCGATGGACTGCCACGCATATCCTTGACTCAACCACAAACGGCGTCGAAAGACAGCGATATCCTTGGTATCGTAAACGACACTGTCCATTCCTGACGCATACTCTGGTTCGATCTCCTGTCGATACGCGGACTCCAAGAATTTATGGAAACCGTTGTTAGAGGTCGTGAGTCCCGACGTTCGAAAGCCGTAATAACTGAGCGTGGTATCGGAACGCCGAGTGGGGAACGAATCCGTAGAAGGGTTCGTGACGGCGGCATGAAATTGGAAGGACAGTGGAAGTGGGCTCAACAATTCAATCTTGCCCGAATAGGACAAAAAGCGTCCTTTGGAAAGAGTCGACGTAGTCGGCGCCATCCCAAGTTTTCGCGCCAGCGAATCAACCAGGTTCACATGGAGTTCATTCGATTCCGCGACCCTCCAGGGGAAGCCGGTCTGTTTCGGGAGCTCCGCTCCAACAGCGTGGTAGCAGCACAACACCGTGCTCAAAATTATTCCACAGAAATATTTTGACACTTGAATCATCCCACTTATTTCATCCGCAATTTTGCGACCGCTTCGATGTGGCTCGTTTGCGGGTAGAAATCAAACACCCGCATGTCTTCCAGCTCATACGGGCCCGCCAACAGTTCTTTGAGGTCACGCGCCAGCGTCACGGGATTGCACGACACGTAGACCAACTGCGGTACCGGCTTGGCGATCAGCCACGCGCGTACGGCTTTATCTAACCCCTCGCGTGGCGGGTCGATGACCGCCGCGCTCGGCGCGACCTTATCGAGCGGGTTGCCACCGGGTGTGGTCACTACCTTCTCGAGGGCCTCCGAGAAAAACAACCCGCTCTCCCCCACGTTACGACGCGCGTAGGCCAAGGCGTGACGGTTGAACTCGATACAGACCACGCGTTCAAAATGATCCTTAAGGAACGCGCCAAACAGGCCCACGCCCGAATACAAATCGAAGGCCACCGTTTGGGCGCCCCCTTTGAGGCCCTCCATCACAAACGGAATCAGTTTTTGCGTCATTTCGAGATTGCTCTGAAAGAACCCGCGCACGGGGAACACGATGTCACGATCGAGCACGCGCACTGTGACCTCTGTGTCGTTGCCCTCGTCGGCACGCGCCAAATGCGAAGTACCCTCCGCATCGGTATGACCATAGGCGAGAAACCGTTCGGGCGCGTGCGGGCGTACCTTTTCGGCAAACACCGGCGCGAGCGCGGGGTGTGCGACCGGGCATTCCGGCACGCGCACAAAACTGTGACCACCGCGCCCTAAAAACCCCGTTTGGTCGGCGCGATTCACATGAACTTGAACCCGATTACGGTAACCGAGCGGTGCGCCGGTCTCAATTTGAAGGTCTGGTAAATCGAACCCCGCCATGCGGCGGAGTGAGTCTCGAACCAGCTCCAACTTCAGCCGCGCCTGCGCCGTTGGGTCGATGTGCAGCCAATCGCAGCCCCCACACACCCCGGCCAGGCGACACGGCGGCGTGACGCGATCGGGTGAGGCCTTCTCGACCGACACAAGCCGGGCACGCGCGAAATCCTTCTTCGCCTCCACGATCTCAACGGTCACGTCTTCACCCGGTAAAACGCCCGGTACGAACACCACGCGACCCTCATGGCGCGCGAGGCCATCACCGCCGGGGATGAGTTTATCGATAGAAAGAGAAAGAGGCATGGGGGAAAGGTAGATATGCGTGGAAATGGAATGCTCAATGAGCAATGCTCAAAGGATGCTCCCTACATGAATAGTCCCGACCACCTCTATGCATTGAGCATTGAGCATTGAGCATTGAGCATTGAGCATTGAGCATTGAGCATTGAGCATTGAGCATTGAGCATTGAGCATTGAGCATTTTTTTATTTGCCCTCCCCTACCCCGGTTCCGGCCACGGGTGTTTGGGATAGCGTCGCTTCAGCTCTTTGCGAATCTCCGCGTACGACCCTTTCCAGAATGCGGTAAGGTCTGACGTCTTCTGTACCGTACGATAGTTGGGCGCGAGGATATCATAGGTCACATCTTGTCGGCCCATGAGCACTTTAAAGCGCCCTTGCAGGCCCACAAAGTCGCCAAGGCGCGCCGCAATCTCGGGCGGAGATTTCTCGAAGTAGGTAATCTTCCCCCGTTTGGGGCCGGGGAGTTTGGCAGAGGTCGGTGCTTCCTTCTCCAAAAACGCCACGTGCGAATACCCCAAATACTCTTTCAGAAGCGACGATACGTTCACGTCTTCAAGCTGCTTCAGGCTCTTTTTGCCGTCCACCGCCTCGTGCCAAATCAGTTCCCAATCATCCTCACCCAGCTCGGGCATCCCACTCTCGGGGCATACGCGATGCGCGAGTTTAATGCGGTAAATCCACTGTTGCGCCTCCTCGTCGATCGGCAACGCGATTTCACCGGCGCGCAGCTTGGCGAGCAACGTCTCAGAGGCATCGGCCCCGCGCGACAAGGCCTTCTCACGCCGCGCCAATACAAGTCCACGAAACATGAGCCGCTCTTCACGGCGCAACTGCCCTTTTTTCTCATCGAACTCTTCGGCCAAAACCCACGAGCATTCATCAGGGAATAACTCGTTCACCCAGGCCGACTCAACAGGCAAGAACAACGGCAAGGTCGTTTGCTTCGCGCGATCTTTACCACCCGACTCATGAATCTCAAGCGCGATCAACACCTGAACTGCGGCAGGAGCGGTAGCGACCGCCTTGCGCCCATCCTCCAGCTGAAAACTATTGCCTCCCTCAAGCCGCGCTGCGAGGCGATCGGCATACACCGGCAAGAACAATTTGGTCGCGTGTTCGCGCACCGAAATCTCAGAATCACCTGATTTGGAATTCGAAGAAGAGGAGGGGGAGGGGAGCACCACCAACTCTGTCTGATGTTTGGCCTTATCCATCAGGCCTAAAAACTGCCGGAAGGCCCCCAGCATTTCACGGTCGGCGGTTTTGGGTTCGGCGGCGAGGTCTTCGCCAAGGGTGAATAAGTCCGCGATGTTTTTACCCGAAAGACCGGTCGCGCCGCCACTACGTTTCCCCGCCGACAGACACGCCGCCATGGCGGCGACTTGACGCTTCAGGCTGGAGTCGCCTCCGGATGCGTCGTGAAGCACGCGCGCGAGGTCGGGAGAGGCCGGCCAATTCATTAGGTTGCGGCCCAGTGGCGTGATCTTGTGTTCACGCAGGGCGGCGATGCGCGTGAGCTTCGCAATGGCGCGCATCCACTGCTGGTCTTCGGGCGGCGTCGGCCACTGCAAGAGCGAAGCCTTGGTCGCATCGCCGCGAAAGGCGTCGAAGAACAACGCGTGCCACGCCAGGGCCGCCTCGGAGAGTTCAACGCGACGGATCTCAGGCTCTAAACGCGGGGCCATCACCGACTCGCGCATCGCGTCCCACAAGCGGACGCAGGTGCCCGGCGCGGTGCGGCCGGCACGGCCCGCACGCTGCACCGCGTTGGCGAGCGCGATCGGCCTTAAATACAACGTGTTCAGATCGCGCTCGGCATCGTAGGACGCCACGCGGTGCAGCCCCGCGTCAATGACCGCGGTCACGCCGGGCACGGTGAGCGAGGTTTCGGCCACGTTGGTGGTCAGCACCACCGCGCGCCCCCCTTCGGCCGCTCGCAGCGACTCTTGCTGCGCGTTTAATGGCATCGACCCATGCAATTCGCGCAGCAAGAGCCCTTGCTCGCGGCACCACGCGGCGATCGCATCGCCACACCATTTGATCTCACCCGCACCGGGTAAAAAGATGAGTGTGGAACCGGACTGTACGTTCTGTAAAAGTTTGAGCGCCCGCAGCACCTGCTGCGGCAACAGTTCGTTCAAACGCGGTGGTTGATGTTCAATGGTCACGGGGTAGGCGCGCCCTTCGACAGTCACCGTGCGGGCATCGGGCAAATACGCGGCGAGGCCTTCGCCGTCCAGCGTGGCCGACATGACAACGAGCCTCAGGTCGGGACGAGCACCGGTACGCAGATGCCGGCACCACAGAAGACACAAATCGGCTTCCCAGGCGCGTTCGTGAAACTCATCGAGCACAACGGAGTGGACACCTTTGAGCGAAGGATCGCGCGCGAGCCGCTGACGGAACATGCCATAGGTCATAAACAGCACGCGCGTGTTCGGCCCCGATGCGCTTTCGAAGCGCACCTGGTAACCAATGGTTTGCCCAAGCACACTACCCTGTTCGTCCGCCACGCGTGCGGCCAGAGCACGCGCCGCGATACGGCGCGGCTGCAAGACGATCACTTGCCCCGCACCCTCGCCCTCGCGCAATAACCACTGCGGCACTTGGGTCGACTTACCCGTACCCGGCGGCGCGGACAGAATCAGCGCACCCGTGGCCTCAAGCGCCGCAATGATTTCGGTGCGAGACGCGGTAACAGGAAGTTGGGTCGACACGATTAAGGCCTTCCTGAATTAATGCTCAATGACCAATGAGCAATGCTCAAAAGGACACAATTTCTAGGCAAAAGGAAAACCATTTTTTCATCCGTATGAAGCGCCTCCTTTGAGCATTGAGCATTGCTCATTGTTCATTCCCGAAGAAGGGTCTACGTTAGGACCTATAGCTTCCATTAATCTTCACGTAGTCGTAACTAAAGTCGCAGGTCCAGTACGTCCATGCCGCCGTGCCGACGCCGAGGTCGAGGCGGACGGTGACATCACGGGCCTTCATACGCTCGGCCATGTCATCTTCGTTG
>JBIIWL010000142.1:0-5393 GCA_044338885.1 Fibrobacteria bacterium | reverse complement strand
TGACCTCGTGTGCGATGACCATTCTTGGTGCGGTGCTATGGACCGCTCCCGCCGTTCACGCCCAAGCAAAATCGTCTTCGTGGCTGACCACCAACTTTATGGCGCGTACACATTACTCGACGCCGCGCGCCGACTCGATGAAGTACCGCCTGTTTAAGCCGGCGAACTATGACTCCACCAAGGTGTACCCGATCGTGGTGGCGCTCCATGGCATTGGCGAACGCGGGTACAACAATGTCAACCAACTCACGCTCGAAGAGCTCGCGCAGCCGTGGGTGCGCGATAGCGTGCAGGCCAAACACCCACACTTTGTGATGGTGCCGCAATGCCCCACCAACCAACTGTGGTGGCCCTCCGGTACATGGAGCGGCACGCGCAGCAAGCCCAACATCATGATCACGGAAGTGATCGATTCACTCAAGAAAGAATTTAAGCTCGACACCACGCGCTTTTATGCGGTGGGGCTTTCGATGGGTGGCTTTGGCACCATTGAGTTGATGAAATGGAATCCGACCATGTTCGCCGCGGCGATCCCCACCGCCGGTGGCGGTGACACGGCGGCCCCGGCGATTGCCGCACTCGTGCAAACCCCGATGTGGGCCTTTCACAGCTTGAAGGATCCGACCGTGAGCGCCACGCGGGGCTCGCGCTGGATCGCCACTAAAATTGAACAGGCCGGACGCCCCATACTCCGGTTCGCCAGCGATTCAGGTCGCACCAACATCGTTGCCTTCGATTCTTCACGCCCCGAAACACGTGTGAGCCTCGACTCGCTGCGCAAGGCCGTATACGTCGATGGCGCGAACTTCCTGTATTCAGAAGTGCGCAATTACCCCGGCACGGGTAACCCGCTGCACCAAGCCGGTTGGTGGGAAGCCTGGCGTCACCCGATGGTGACCGATTGGTTGTTCTCCAAGCGCAAGATCAATGGCGTGACGGTCTCGGTCTCCCCCGCCCTGTCGGCCGCACGCCCCTTGGCCCCGGCCAACGTCCGCGTGGTGTTCCGCGACGGCCGCACGCTGCTCGAGAAAACCGTAGCGGGCCAAAAGGCGTTGTATACGTTGGAAGGCAAGCGAGCCGTAGATGTGAAGCCGTAGTAGCCGTCAGCGGTCAGCATTCAGCTGTCAGCTCAATACATGAACACTTGGGGACTCCCTGCTCACTGAGCATTCGGGAGTCCTTTTTTTTGCCGTCAGTGATGGTCTTTTCACCTGATCGCTGACCGCTGATCGCTGATTGCTTTTAAATCTTCCCCGGTGTTCTCGGGAACGGGATGACGTCGCGGATGTTAGCCATACCTGAGACGAACTGCACGAGGCGTTCGAAGCCAAGGCCAAAGCCCGCGTGCGGCGCCCCGCCGAAGCGGCGCAGGTCTAGGTACCAATCGAGCGAGGTGATGGCGTGCTCGTCAAGCCCCATTTCGCGCATGCGCGTGAGCAGCACGTCGATGCGCTCTTCGCGCTGTGACCCGCCGATGATTTCACCAATATGCGGCACGAGTACGTCCATGGCGCGCACGGTTTGACCGTCGTCGTTGACCTTCATGTAAAAGGCCTTGATGCCCTTGGGGTAATCGGTGAGGATCACCGGTGATTTGAATTCGACCTCGGTAAGCCACCGTTCGTGCTCCGATTGCAGGTCGGTGCCCCATTCCACGGGGTATTCAAACTTTTGCCCCTGGGCGATGCCGGCCTGCAAGCGTGCGACCGCCTCGGTGTAGGTCAAGCGGACGAACGGCCGCTCGATCACGCCTTGCAACCGTTCGATGATGCCGGCATCCACGCGCTCACGGAAGAACTCCATCTCGCGCGGGCACTGCGCCAGCGCGGCGGCACAGAGGTGTTTGAGAAACGACTCGGCGAGTTCCATATCGTCTTCGAGATCGGCGAAGGCCATCTCGGGCTCGACCATCCAAAACTCGGCGAGGTGACGCGAGGTGTGCGAGTTTTCGGCACGAAAGGTCGGGCCGAAGGTGTAGACGTCACCGAGGGACAGCGCGTAGCTCTCCGCTTCGAGTTGGCCCGAGACGGTGAGGCTTACGGCTTTACCGAAGAAGTCCTTCGAAAAGTCAGGGGCCTTCCCAGACTTCCCGAGACCGTCGAGGTCGAGCGTGGTGACCGCAAAGGCTTTACCCGCGCCTTCGGCGTCGTTGCCGGTGATCAGCGGCGTGTGGGCCCAGCGGAAGCCGCGCGCGCGGAAAAACGTGTGCACCTCGGCGGCCAACACATCGCGAAGTCGTGCGATGGCCCCAAAGGTGTTGGTGCGCGGGCGCAGATGCGTGTACTCGCGCAAGGTCTCATAACTGATTTTCTGTTTACCGATGGGGTACGCGAGCGGGTCGCACTCACCCAATACGGCTACACCGCTCGCCCCCGGTGCCCCGCCCCCAGAGGCCTGAACATCCGCCCCCACATGCCCTTCAACCCGCAGCTCCACCGCTTGCCGGCCCCCTTGCGAGGCCACCAGCACACCCTGCACGCGCACCGACACACCCGCGTGCAAGCGCGGCACCACCTCCGCGTAACCCGGCCACGAGGTGGGGATCACCATCTGGAGGTTGTCAAAACTCGAGCCGTCGTTAACCTCAACAAAGGCAAGGCCCGCTTTGGATTCACGACGGGTACGCACCCAGCCCATAATGGTGGTGGGGGCGTCGACCTGCGGGTTGCTGAGGATCGAGGCGATTTTAAGGCGATTTTGGCGTTGAGACATAGGGAGGGATTTAACGTTTGAAAAGGTGAAAATTCAGGGTCGGACGTCGGAAGTCGGACGTCGGATGTCAAGTTTGGGTGCTCAGTTACAAAAGAATTGAAGTTAGCGACTGGAACCAAATAGGGATGAAATCCGACCTGAAAATCCTTGGACGGCAAGGTTGGAATAGCCCTTAATCCACAAAATAGGTCGATTTACATCCCGTCCGACTTCCGACGTCCGACATCCGACACTTTGGCCTTTTTAATCCCCTACCAAATCAGTAGCTATTACCTAAATTTCACTGAGAAGGGGGATTCTCCCATGACCCAGACATCTTCTGATTCGGCTCAAGAACGCAAGTTCTCGCAAAAAATAGAAAGCCTCGCGGCCAACCCGCGCCATCGCGGTGCGTTCTTCACGGAAGACGCCACCGCCAAAGATCTCGCGCTGGTGACGGCTAAGTACAAAGACATCAAGGTCTATTGGCTGGTCGATCCGCAAACCGATTTGATCTACGACGCCAAGTTCTTTTCGTACGGCGGCGCGGTCTCTATGGCCATGGGCGAAATCCTCTGTTCTCTGGTGCGCGGTATGCGCCTTGAGACCGCCTGCGATACGTCGGTTGAAGAAATCGACAACTTGCTGCGCGACGAAGCGGGCGTGCCCGCGACCACGCAGACGCCCGATATGGCCTTTGCAAATCTGCCCATGTTGCTCGAGACCGCGCGCGAGACCTACCCGGCCTCGAAGGCGTTGGCTCTCGCCTCACTCCAGTTGCGCCAACAACAGGCCGCCGGCAATGGCCCGCGCCGCAGTGCGTATGAAACGCTGACCGAAGCGGACAACGCGTGGCTGGCCAAGCCGAAAGAGAAACAGATTGAAGAAGTTGAGCTCGTGCTCAACAGCGATATTCGCCCGGGCCTGAATATGGACGGCGGCGATTTACAGGTACTCGACCTCGAAGAAGGCAAGACGTTGAAGGTGCGCTACGAAGGCGCGTGCGGCAGCTGCGGGTCGTCCGTGGGTGCGACGTTGGCCTTTATCGAAGACACCATGCGTCGCCAGTTATTCGGCGGCATGCAGGTGATCCCGTTCAATACGCCCGACGACCCCGCGAATGCGCCTTTGCAAGGTGGACAGCCGGTCAACGGGGGGGCGTGGTAACCATGGCCAATCAAGAACACGATAACGTCGCCACCGCGATCGAAGCCAAGCCTGCTGATTCAGAATTCAGCGCGGGCGATTACAAGTATGGCTTTACGACCAAGATCGAGATGGAAGAATTCACGCGTGGTCTGAGTGAACAGACCATCCGTGACCTATCGGCCAAAAAAGAAGAGCCCGCCTTTTTGTTGGAGTTTCGTCTGAAGGCCTACCGCAAATGGCTGACGATGAAAGAGCCCGAGTGGGCCCACGTCCATTACCCGCCGGTCGATTACCAGAATATCGCCTACTTCGTGAAGCCCAAGCAAAAGCCCCAGCTGGCGGGGCTTGATGAAGTGGACCCCGAAATTTTAAAGACGTTCGAGCGCCTTGGCATTCCGCTTGACGAGCAAAAGAAGCTCGCCAATGTGGCCGTGGATGCCGTGTTCGACTCGGTGAGCGTGGCGACCACGCACAAAAAGAAACTGCTCGAGCATGGGGTGATTTTTTGCTCCATCTCCGAAGCGGTGCGCGAATACCCCGAGTTGATTGAGGAATACATGGGCAGTGTGGTGCCCATCGGGGATAATTTTTATGCGGCGCTCAACTCGGCGGTGTTCACCGATGGTTCGTTTGTGTTCATTCCTCCGGGTACGCGGTGCCCTATGGAGTTGTCCACCTACTTCCGCATCAACACCGAAGAGAGCGGCCAGTTTGAACGCACGCTGATCGTCGCGTCCGAAGACAGCTACGTGTCTTACCTCGAAGGCTGCACGGCGCCCAAGTTCGACACCAACCAGCTGCACGCCGCTGTGGTGGAACTGGTCACGCTCGACAATGCGGAGATCAAATACAGCACCGTGCAAAACTGGTATTCGGGCGACCCGGAGACCGGTAAGGGCGGTATCTACAACTTTGTGACCAAGCGCGGTTTGTGCAAGGGCAACAACTCCAAGATCTCGTGGACCCAGGTAGAAACCGGTTCGGCGATTACCTGGAAGTACCCGAGCTGCATTTTGCAGGGCGATGGGAGCAGCGGTGAGTTCTACTCGGTCGCCCTGACCAACGGCCTCATGCAGGCTGACACGGGCACCAAGATGATTCACCTCGGGCGCGACACGCGCTCACGCATCATCTCAAAGGGCATTTCAGCCGATAAGAGCAGCAACGCCTACCGCGGCCTGGTGCGCATCGGTAAAAACGCCAGTGGCGCGCGCAACTTCTCGCAGTGCGACAGCATGCTGGTCGGCCAAGAGAGCAGCGCGCACACCTTCCCCTACCTTGAGGCTGCCAACGACCACGCGGTGCTCGAACACGAAGCCTCAACCTCGAAGATCAGCGAAGATCAGCTGTTCTACCTCGAATCGCGCGGCATCGCCCGCGAAGAGGCGATCAGCATGATCCTCAACGGCTTCTGCCGCGAAGTGTTCCAGCAACTCCCGATGGAGTTTGCGGTGGAAGCACAAAAACTTTTGACTCTCAAATTGGAGAATTCTGTGGGGTAAACTAGTCGGACGTCGGGCCGCGGATGTAGGGAGTAGCACCAAAAAAAAACA
>JBIIWL010000177.1:0-4542 GCA_044338885.1 Fibrobacteria bacterium | reverse complement strand
TACCGAAAACCGACGTCCGACGTCCGACCCTCAGACAAAACCCTTATGACCGCACTTCTTGACATCCAATCCCTCCACGCCTCCCTCCCCGGTCCTCCCGCGAAGGAGTTGCTGAAGGGAATTTCACTCACGCTGAACGCCGGTGAGGTGCACGCAATCATGGGCCCCAATGGCTCGGGTAAGAGCACGTTGTCGAAGGTGGCCGCTGGCCACCCCGACTATGAGGTCACCAGCGGCGACGTGTTGTTGCGCGGGGAGAGCCTGCTGACCATGAGCCCCGACGAACGTGCCCGCAAGGGTTTGTTCTTAGGCTTTCAGTACCCGGTTGAAATCCCCGGTGTGAGCAACTCCGAGTTTTTGCGGATTGCCGCCAACGTGCGCCGCAAAGAACGCGGCGACGAAGAACTCGACCCGTTCGACTTTCAAGAACTGCTCGATGAGAAGATGAAGCTGCTCGACATGGACGCGCGTTATAAAGACCGCGGTGTGAACGAAGGCTTTTCGGGCGGTGAGAAGAAGCGCAACGAGATTTTGCAAATGGCCATCCTCGACCCGGCTGTATCGATCTTGGATGAGACCGACTCGGGCTTGGATGTGGATGCGCTCCGCATTGTGAGCCATGGCATCAACGCCTTGCGCAGCCCGAACAACGCGGTATTGCTGATCACGCACTACCAGCGTTTGCTCGATTATGTGCAGCCCGATTACGTGCATATCCTCTCCGGTGGTAAGATCCTCATGTCAGGCGATAAGTCATTAGCCCTCGAGGTGGAAACACGCGGCTACGATTGGATTACGGGATGACCTCAGACACCGTCACACAACCGGTGACGACCGAGCCCACGATGCGGGCGACGTTCGTTCCGGAAATCCCTGAAGCGCTGGCTGCCGCGGCTACTGCGCTGCGCGCGGCCTCGGCCTCCCCTGCTCTGCAGGCCTTCCGTGCCGCCGCGTGGGAGGCCTTCGCGCGCCTCGGTGTGCCGGCCACCAAGCACGAAGATTTCAGTTACGTCTCGGCCGCTGACCTGAAGGCCGCGCTCACGCGGGTGCCGCCGGCACCGATGGCCGCCATGGTCGAAGGCGACGGGGGCGCGGCCACCATCGCGCTCGACTTTAGCGACGGCAACTTGACCACCTTCGCGGTTCCTGAACACGTGGGTCTGTTCGCCCTCGCCGAGGGTGACTTACCCGATTCTGTGCGCGAGGCCTGGACCGCCGTGGCCGCGAGCGAAACCGATATTCCCGCCTCGCTCGCCTGGTCGCTCGCGCGTCAGCCGCTCGCGCTGCATATTCCTAAAGGTGTGAAAACGACCGCGCGCCTGCACTTAACGAGTACCTCGACCCGTGCAGACATCGCGTTGTTCATGCGCCTTGAGGCCAATGCCGAGGTCGAGGTCATCCTTGAGAATGATCTCGCGTTAGAGGCCTTTAGTAATACCGCCCTCGCGTTCTCGCTCGCCCCCGGCGCCAAACTGAGGGTGCTGCAAGCGGATAGCGCGGCAGGTCTTCAGATGCTCAAGCTGCGGTTTGATGTGGACCGCGATGCCAAGGTTGAATGCTTGTCGGTGTCGACGGGGAGCCGCTTGGCGCGTCTTACGCTTGAGGCCAACCTCAATGCCCCCGGTGCTGACCTCGACCTGCGCGGCGCGATTGCGCTGAATGGCACCAACCGCGCCCACCGCCACCTGCGCATCCGCCACGCCGAGCCGCACTGCACGTCGAACCAGCTGTTTAAAGCCGTGGTGCTCGGCAGCGCGCGTAGCAGTGTCGATGGAACCGTGATCGTGGACCGCGGTGCGCAGCAAACCGATGCGCGCCAGCTGTTGCAACACCAGATCCTCTCCCCTGAGGGCCGCGCCGACGCGAAGCCGCGCCTGCTGATTCACGCCGATGACGTGAAATGCAGCCACGGTGCGACGGTCGGCAAAACCGACCCGGCACAATTGTTCTACCTCCGCTCGCGCGGCCTCGATACGGCCACCGCCAACGCCCTGCTCACCCAGGCGTTCTTGGGTGAAGCGCTCGCGATCGCGCCGGAGGCGGTGCGCCGCGCGGCGTGGGATACATTGGCGACCGCGTTGTCCCATGAGGCCACATCATGAGCCCGTATTTAGACATCAAATCCCAGTTCCCCGTGTTGACACGCCAGGCGGCGGATGGGAAACCATTGGTCTACCTCGACACCGCCGCCACGGCCCAAAAGCCACTGGCGGTGATCGACGCGATGGACTCGTTCTACCGCAACGATTACGGCACCGTGCGGCGCGGCGTGTACCGCCTGAGCGAAAAGGCCACCGCGGCCTACGAAGGCACCCGCCGTAAGGTGGCGACCTTGCTCAACGCGCCGTCTGAACACGAGATCATTTACACGCGCGGCACCACCGAGAGTTTGAACTTGGTGGCCGCCTCGTGGGGTGGTGCGCACCTTAAAACCGGTGACGAGATCATCCTCTCGCAGGTTGAGCATCACGCCAATATCGTGCCGTGGCAGCTCGTCGCAGAGCGCACCGGCGCCGTTGTCAAAATCATACCCTGCGACGACCGCGGTGTACTCGACCTCGACACCTATCGCACACTCCTCACCTCTGGTAAGGTCAAAGTTGTCGCGGTGAACCACATCTCCAATGCCTTGGGGACCGTAAACCCGATCGCCGAAATGGCCACCCTCGCGCACGCGGCTGGTGCCATCATCGTGGTGGACGGTGCACAAAGCGTGAGCCACCTCAAGGTGGACGTGCAGGCTTTGGGCGCAGACTTTTACGCGTTCTCGGGTCACAAGATTTTTGGGCCCACCGGCATCGGCATTTTGTGGGGCCGTATGGAGTTGCTCAAGGCCATGCCCCCGTGGCAAGGCGGCGGCGATATGATCCGCCGCGTGACCTTTGAAAAGACGACCTACCAAGACCCGCCGCATCGCTTTGAGGCCGGCACACCGGCCATCGTGGAAGTGGTGGGCCTGGGCGTGGCTGTGGATTGGTTGCTCGCGACCGGGCTCGACCAAATCGCCGCGCACGAACACGCGCTGCTTGAATACGGCACCAAGGTTTTATCCGCCATCCCCGGTTTGACCCTGATTGGCACAGCCCCCGAAAAGGGCGGCGTGCTGGGCTTTACGCTCGACGGCATTCACCCGCACGACATCGGCACCATGCTCGACATGGATGGCATCGCCATCCGCGCCGGGCACCACTGCGCGCAACCGACGATGGACCGCTTTGGCGTACCCGCCACCGCACGGGCCTCGTTTGGGCCGTACAACACTGAGGCGGATATTGATGCGTTGGCCGCGGGGATCAAAAAGATTCAGGCGATGTTTGCATGAAAAAAGACGGTAGACGGTGGACGGTAGACGGTAGAGAGCTTTCGGAAATGAGCTCCCGTTTTTCGAGTCCTTCCTTCCCCTCTTTTGGTTTTATCCTCCGTCTACCGTCTACCGTCCACCGTCCGGGTTAACCACATATGTCTGCCTCCAACGAACTCTACCAACAGGTCATTCTCGACCACAATCGCAATCCGCGGAACTTTCGGCCGATGGAGGGCGCGACGCATGCGTGCCACGGCCATAACCCGCTGTGTGGCGACAATATCACGGTGTACGCCAAAGTGAATGTGGGTGCGGATGGCAGCGAGACGCTGGAAGACCTGAGCTTTCAGGGGAGCGGGTGCGCCATTTGCAAAGCCAGTTCGTCGCTGATGACCACGCAGCTGAAGGGCAAGCCGATTGACGAGGCCAAGCTGCTGTTCGGTGAGTTCCACGAAATGGTGAAGGGTAATCTCAACCCCGAGACCCAAGAGAATCATCTCGGCAAGCTGAAACTATTTGAGGGCGTGAAGGAATATTCGTCACGCATTAAATGCGCCACGCTGTCGTGGCACGCGCTGATGGGCGCGCTGGAGAAAAAGGACGAAACGAGTTCGGAGTAAAAGCGGTGAGTGGGCAGCGGTCAGGAAACGCACACACTGACCTGTCTACCCATTCTGACAAAAGCACTCCCTGCCTTGAGGCTAGGGCTGAAGGCTGAGTGCCGACGGCTGAGCGCTTAGCGACAGTGCTCTGCGAACGAAGAGACGGCCGACCCGCCCGGGGCCCTCGCCGACACCCTTCGAAGAAGCCGTGCCAAAGCGAGCGAAACCTATGGGCCGGGTCGACCGTCGATGTGAACAACGTCGGAAAACAACAACAAAGCACAAAACTTGAACAATGAGGGCCGCAGAATCGTTCAAACTGCGACGGGTCCGATCGCGTGGTGTAAACAAATCCCTGAGCACGATTCGCAGTTACGGAACGCCGTCCCTCCGGGGTCCGATCAGGCAGCACCGCCCGGTGGCCCCCGTAACCCTCGAAGGGCCGACGTCCGTATACACCCCCAAAGCAACTTCAATGCCGAATTTTTTGTGCCCCCAAAACCCTGCCCGCTCTTTGGCTTTTACGAAAAAACCCGCATCGCCGCATCCAATTGGTTGTCAATACGGGACATCGGAAAAAATTGGAAACTGATCAGGTCAAGAATTGTCGATTCTGATGTTAGGTCGTGCGGCGGT
>JBIIWL010000041.1:0-10903 GCA_044338885.1 Fibrobacteria bacterium | reverse complement strand
CTCGCGGGTAACCGTGAGGCTTTTTTATTGGAGATCAGACTGGAGTTACGGTTCAACGTGAGAAAAAGTGGATGGATGATAGGTCCGATGATGTTGCTGACAGCTGACAGCTGACGGCTGACAGCTTATTCACCCGAACCCAATGAACTCAGATTATCGCTTCGAAGATTTGAGCAACATCGCAGCGGCAATCACCGAATACTTCTTGCGGACCCAGGCTTCGTCTGGTGCGCCCTCACCCTTCTCCAGCAACCGTAAGTCGCCGTCGAGTGCGTAGAGGTAAGGGTACCACTCGCGTTGCAGCGGCGACTTCCAAATCCAAATGAGCGGCTTCAGGGCCGCTCGATATGTTTTGACTTTTGCTGGCGTCAAGGTTTTGAGGTCGACACGTGTAAAAGGCGATGAGAGCAAGGGCGCGATGGTGATAAACTCCCGAGGCACGCCCGCATCCCGAGTGGCCTTGCGCCACCCCGCCAAAGGCGAGAGGCCCCGCAAAAACCCCCCGAGTACATTCACCAAAAAAATGTCGGTGTGGTAGAGCCCCGTGGGGTTGAGCATCATGCCAGCGGTGTTGCGACGTACAGCCGCATCGCGTCCGGCAAACGGACCCAAGAAGATTTTACCGGGGCAGTAATCGTTGGCGTATAGGTTGTCCCAGATCACGGGCTTAACACCGGTGACCTTACGCAAAGGGGCGAGGTCGGAGGCGCGATAGTCGGGCGACACGATGGCGCGGCCCGTCCACATCACTTCGATACCCGGCTCCAAAAACAAGGTGAGATCTTCGAGATACGCGTCGTGCGTGAGCCCTTCAGGCGCGAAGAAATCACTGTAAACCGTGGGGCAAAACCACAGGCGTTTGAGCCCGCGACGCTTGAGCATGGGCCACAGTTTGTGCACGATGAGACCGTGGGCTTGCCCAAGCGAACGGAAGGCGTTGCGATCCGTTTCGGGCAGCGTGACGGGAATATCATCCATGAGCAACGCGGCTTCGCGACAACCGAGGTCGGTCAGCGAGGTGAGCTTACGCACCAGTGCGTTAAAATCTTCAGCCTTGTGGTAGCGGAAGGTTTGTCCGGGGGCTATCCCGGGTACAACGGTCACACCTAATTTTTTAGACCGCGCCACAAAGTCGCGAAAGTCACGCTTCCACACGGCCGGGTAGGCCTTTCGCCAATCGCGACGATGGTAGGTGTCTTCTTTGGGGGCGTACAGGTAATGCCCGGCGCCCACCTTCGCGAGTTCCCGTGCGATACCGAGGCGTTCTTCAAAGGTGAACAACCGACCGTAATAGCCTTCAACATAGCCGGAGAGATAAGGCTTTTCGGGGGTGGAGGGCTTTGTGACGGTCATTTGGCTTTAGGTTTTTTTGTGGTCCGCCGGGTTGTGGGGCGGGCGGTCTTGCGGTCAGGTCGCAGGGCGGCCAAAAGGTCGCCCTTACTAGCCCCTACACCTGTTTCTAATGACCGCAAGGCCATGTGGTAACCGCCCGCCACATCGAGGTTCACACCCGTGATGTAGCGCGCCTTATCGCTCACAAGGTAGTCCACCGCATTGGCGACATCATCCACTTCGCCCAAGAATCCCATCGGAATGAAATCGGAGGCCTTTTTCGGCAACTCCACGCTATTGGATAAAATACCGGGTGACACCATATTCACGCGCACGCCGCGGGGGCCCAAGGCCTGGGCGAGAGATTTGGTGAGAATCAACAAACCGGATTTGGAAATGAGATACGCGGTGTTGTGCGTGGTCGAGGTGAGGTTGTCGACCCCGGCGTACCCGATGTTCACGATATTCGCGCCAGGCTGCACGAGCGGGAGAAGAGATTGAATGAGGCGGAAGCAACCCGTCAGGTTGGCGCGCAAAACCACATCAAAGTCATCCGCCGAAAAATCGAGCAGCGGGCCCACTTTGTAGACTCCCACGTTGTTGACGAGCACGTCCAATCGACGCGGCATGCCCGGCTTAGCCAAAGTGGATTTGACCGAGCGAACGATGGCATTGACGCCGGAGGCCTTGCTCAAATCACCTGTGACTAAAACGCCGTCACCGCCGGTGGCACGGATGGTTGTAAGCACGGCATCGGCTTCGCGTTTGGACCCAAGATAATGGATGAACACGAAATGACCCGAGGCGGCCAGACGCAACGCGATCGCACGGCCCAAACGCCGTGCCGATCCGGTGACCAACGCCACAGGTGTTTCTGCCGAAGTCGTCACGGTTTTACCGTCCGACTTTCGACGTCCGACGTCCGCCTTGTTCATGCCCGTTCTTGCTCCACGGTGACCACGGCTCCTTGTGCGTGGAGCACGGCGGCCGGTTTGCGGATGACCAAGCGGCAACGGGTCAAGATCGGATTGCGTTCCAAGATGCGCGCACAAGCGCGCACGGCGAGGGTTTCAATGATTTGAAAACGCTCAGCCCGCAGGTACTCGGTCAAATCCGCCGCGACCTCGGTGTAATCGACGGTATCCGCCAAATGGTCTGAGGCTGTGACCCGCGCGAAGTCGAACGCCATATCGACATCCAAAAACACATCCTGTTCACGCTTACGCTCTTCAGGGTAAATACCGACAATACAGGAAATTCTTAATTCTCGAATGCTGAGCGTGCCCACACTGACTCTCCTTTGCGTAAATCCGCGTTAATTTTTTCCAACAAAGCTCTGGTCGGCCCATTTAACGGCAAGTTGAAGGACTCCGGAAGTCGGACCCAACGGTATTCCTCGGCCTCGTCGTTTAAGGTCACCTCGGGGCACGCGTGATCACTGACCACGTCGGCCACATAATTAAACAGAATGAAATGTTTTTTCTGATGAAACTCGGGGTGGTCAATGGCTTCTTGAACCATGACCATCCGCGGGTTTTCGAGTTCAAGCCCGGTTTCTTCCAGGGTCTCGCGACGGAAACCATCTTCAAGGGTTTCGCCATATTCGACTTTACCGCCGGGGATGCCCCACAGGTTCGACCACTTGCGGGTACGGACGATCAAAACATTGCCGTCACGGTCACGTAAAAGTCCGCCGACGGTGGTCAATGGGAAGGGGCGCATCATAGCGGGAAAGGTAGTCGGTTGGCAGGAATTGAGCGCGAAGCGAATGCGGGATGTGGGGGGTCGCTAATGGCTAACGGCCAAGTGGTCGGCGCGGGGGATCGCTGTGCCGTGAGCCTTCAGCCTTTACCCTTTAGCCATTAGCCGTTCGCCGCTCGCCGTCTCACTTTGTAGTTTACCCCCCCGATGTCCGCTTTTCGTCACCCCCTCCGTGCCGCCCGTACCTTCGTCGGGTTGTTGACCCTAGCCGTACCGGCCTTGTCGCAACAGTTGGCGGCGGATGTCAACCTCACGGCGAGCGAGGGGTTCGGCGCCCGGCACCATGGCATGGCGCTTCAACGCGCCGGGTTTGGTCAGGGGGCCGACGTCGTCGTGAATGCGCCCGCCTCGATGAACGACGTCAATGATTTCACCTTCACGACGGCCCATGCCGAGCGGTTCGGGCTGGCACGGTTTGACAACGCCTCGCTTCTGATCCCCCTCGATGCCCGCAGCACCTTAGGCATCGCCGTAGCCACCTATGCCGTCAGCGATGTCGAACTGTACCGGACCAACACCCCCGGCGCACCCGATGGGTATTTCAGCACCTCGGACTGGATGGTGACGGGGTCTTTCGCACGCCGGTACGGCCCTGCGGATGGTGCGCTGGATATCGGTGGCTCGTTGCACATCCTGCGCCGACAATTAGACCAAAGTGGTTTGGGGATGCGGGGCGACGGGATGGTGCAGTACACGCATGATGACCGCCTTCGATTTGGGGCCTTTGTGCGTAGTCTCGTGCCCTCGACCGCGACTTGGAGCGAAGGCCGCACCGAATACGAATTACCCGAAGCGGTCCTTTTTATCGCCACGCGGAAGCACGTCCCCTACTTTTACGGGACTCTGGAGGCGGGTTTTGAGACACCGGGTCTTTTGCAACCCGGAGCCCGGTCTGCCACCAGTTTGGAAGGCGAGCGCGGCGTGACCGACCCCGTTTCGGCACTGAAAACCTCCAAGGTTGGTGCAGAGTTCAACTTTGACTTTGGCTTAAGCATTCGCGCCGGCTTTGATGAATTGGCGCCGTCTGCGTGGGCCTCGACCACACGCCTTGGCATGGGCTATAACTGGCGGAACATCGTCGCCGTGGATTACGCGTTTGCCGTGCACCCCTACCTCGATGAAAGCCACCGCGTGGCGCTGCGCTTCACACCTTCGTTCCCTAAATTCGAGGGCCGTAATTTTAGACAGGGTCAGGGTGCGCGCGTCACGGTGCCGCCGGGCTTGCTAAGGCCGACCTATCCTTCGCCCCACAGCCCCGGTCGTGAGGACGTGGAGGACGCACAATTTGAGATGACCGAGCCCGCTCCGGCGACCCCGGTGATTCCGGCGACACCGGCCGCGCCACGGTCCCCATCAGTCGTGCCACGCGAGGCCGACCGGGTGGCCCCACAAACCCCCACACCTGCCCCCACCCCTGTCGCCCCCCGCGAAGTGCTGGAAGAAGTGCTTGAAGAAGGCGACTTTTTAGAAGAGTGACCAGACTCTGAACCGATCAGGCTTTGGGTTCGTACCAAAACCCCCGAAACACCCCCCGGCGCTCAGCCTTTCCATCTATTTTTGTCAGCGTGCCTCTGTCGCAAACTGACTTTCGCCCCGGGAAACGCCCCCGGTATGTGCCGTCCGGGTCTCCCAGACGCAAGTTCCCGCTCATTCGTTTGCTTTTACTGCTCGGGTTGGGCGTGTTCATTTACACCAAATTCGACACGCTATGGGCCAGTGTGCGAAGCGTGGTCGACCCGGTTGCCGTGTGGCAGTCCCTCACCGGGGGCGAAGCACCGGAATCTCGCAGTGGGTCTGCCCTCGTGTGGAGCGATGATTCTAGTCGTGTGACCTTGACCTGCAAGTCTGGGTTGACGCGCGAATGCTGCGCCCAGCTTAACCATGCCGACGGTGATCTCTGTGGCGCCACCACGGCGCTCTTGGAAAAAGCCCGCTGGAAGGCCGTGCTGACCCCGGGCAAAAAAACCGATCACCCCCTGCATATCGAAGCGCGCGCGGTGGTGTCTGATTTGGGCGACTGGGGGTTTGAACTTTCGGGTGTGCGCGGTCGAGATGGTTCGGGCACGTTCACGTTTCGCCGCAGTGCCGGTTCCCACGCGTGGTGCGAAATCCACCGCGGGTGCCTGAAGGCGCCATTGGCGCGCGCACCATTAACCGATGGTCGATTGGTCTCAGCTGGCGGCGCTGAGGCGGTCTACGGCGGCACGACCGTGGTCCGGTGGGTGTCGGCCTCATCGCGCGTGCGCGCCATGTTACCCGGCCGCATCACGGCGGTGCTGAACAACACAGCCCCGGCGGGCGATGCGCCCTCTCGTGACACGGCGGCCCCCGCCTCGGTAACCATTAAAGTGTACCACGGCGGCGAACTCTATGCGACCTACGGGCCGCTGCGCCCCGCTCAGGGTGTGAAGGCCGGCGTGCTTGTGAAGTCGGGCTCTTACCTCGGCGACGCCATGGCGGCCTCAGGCTCCCTCAGAGTCCCTCAAGAGCTCGACGCCGCGTCACCCGATCAACCGCTTGAGGGCGCAGACCTCAATACGTCTGCCACACTCACAGAGGCCTTGACTCCGGTGACTGGGTCTGGGTACACCCTGACGGTCGGCCTACGCCAGAGCGGACAGCCTGTCGACCCCGCCACGTTTTGGGGTTTAAGCCTGGAAACCTTTGCCGGGCGAGCGCCCTAATGTCAGGCTTCGGTACCGGCACGACGGCGATGGTCGTACCTGAAGGCTGGACAGAGGCCTATGCGAGTTTGCACCGTGACGGCGTCGCGCACTTTCCCCCGGCGTGTTTGCATTACGTGCTGAACATCGTGCGCCAGGCGTCTTTCGTATGGGGCGAGCGCGATCCCGTTGAAATAGAAGACCTCGCGGGTCCTGAAATGGCCCCCGTACGCCCCACACCACGGTCTGTGCCTCCCGCGGCGGTGATAAAGGCCTTTCGTAGCGCGATTCGGAATGATTTTGGAGCCCTTCGTGATGAGGTGCTTGAAGACTGGGGCCTGCGTACCCCGGCCGACCTGGGCCTAGCCATCACGCTATTGGGTCAGGCCGGAGCCCTCACGTTAGAAGAGGGCGATGGGCCCGCGTTTTATTCACCCGATGTGATTCCCTTCGTGAGGGATGTATCATAAAGGTCATGGCATACGGTTCGGTACTTCAACTCTTAAGCCAACGGTTCCGCCGAAGGTTTAAAGGAGTCGCTCCCCTTCTCCTGGCCGGAGTCATGTCGACTTTGAGTGCTGTCACCGGCTGCACCAAAACCGAAGAGGCCGTGCTGATCAACGAGCCTCCTGCCGATTCGACTGTATTCTGGCCCCGCTCGATGGAGTATGCGCGTCGCGGGGATACGCTCTACCTTCAGGTCCACGGGTTAAAACGCCGTGCGGTCTGTGCCGTACCCGTTCAAATCAGTTGGAACTGGAGCCAAGACACCACAAAGCACCAGTTTTATCGACTGCGTTCAAGCTTCGAAATTCCGGCGGGTGCCCATTGCGCCAGCGACCCCGCCGGGCTTGATACCATGTTCCGCAGAGTGTTCACGCCCGAAATCGGCAATAAACTCTATCTGCAAACCCCCGATGGAACCATCACCGATTCGATCCTATTCGTGACCGACGCCATTCCCAACCAAGCGAGCGTGATGGTCATCAAACACGCACACGGCGTGAACGATAGCACGACGTTCGGACGCTTCACCTTTTTCGACTCGACGTCAACTCACCCTAAACGAGTGGTTAAATCCAACGCGCTCGACGCCTGCGAGATTTTACAGACCGCCGTGTATGAACGGAAGGCGGATACCACCTTCGTGAAAGTCAGGTTGATCCGCGCGGCCCCTCAGCCCTCATCGGTCATTCCGGAATGCGCCGGGCCCTACGGAGATTCGGTTCCCGTCGTGTTCAACCGATACAACTATTTGCCTTCGTTGACCTTTTGAAATTTTCATCTGACTTATGATTTCATTTTTTAGACCGCGCCCTCACGACTCTTTTCACGCACGCTCCTCCTTCGGTACCAAGGTTCGACTGAGTTTGATCGCGGTGTGTTTGGGCGCCTCCTTGATCGCGTGCAACGACACAGGGTGGCCTGATCGTGACCCCGTCGTGGTCGACAGTATCGGCGTGGGCGCGCTTAAGATTTGGCCGCCGATGAAATATGCGCTCAGCAGCGATACACTCGCCGTCGAGGTCCAGGATTTAAAAACCATCTACACCTGCTCCCAGGTGATGGCTCTCAACTGGGTCGTCGCCGATTCGGGCACCCGCCTGTTCCGCAGCATCTATGCGTCCGCCACACTGCCGGGCACTCCCGAGTGCCCCTTAACCCCCGGCCTTGATACCCTGCTTTATGCACCAGTTCCGACCGCAACACGCCAATTGGTTTTGAGAACGCCGAGCGGCGTGATCACCGACAGCGTCACCGTGATCGACGGGACCGACTCGCTGCACACCTTTGTTCATATCAGGTCTGCCGCAGACACCGTGCGCACTCATGGTCGGTTTACGTTCCGCGATTCAACCGCGGGCCACCCGACGAGACGTTTGTACTCCGACTCGCTGCGCACCTGCGAAGTGATCCAAGCCGCAGTGTATACGCGCCTCAACCAGGGCGATACACTCACCATCACTTACCGCACGCTGACGGCCTCTCCGGAACTGTCCAGCGTGACGTTTCCCGCCTGCGCCGGCCTTCATCCTGATACCGCCACACTGGTGCAAAACCGTTACCGGTTTCCTTAGTTTGGTTTGGTGAGCGGATCTCCTTAGCTTAGCCATGATCTATCAGGCTTCACTCCTCTACCCCGGCGATGGGCCCGCAATCCCTGATGGTTGGATTGAGGTTCAGGGGGGTGTGATTGTGGCCACCGGGTGTGCGGCGGATCTCCCCCCAAATACGCCCGCTGACGCGATCCACCGCTTGAGCGATCGGGTGCTCATGCCGGGCCTCGTCAACCTGCATTGTCATCTTGAACTCACCACCTTACACGACCGTCTCACGCCCGGTAAGCCCTTCCCCACCTGGGTCGAACAATTGCGTGGGTACACTGCCGGGCTTGATGCCGACGATTACCGCCACGCCGCGCACGTCGGTGTCGAGCGCTTGATCGCCGGCGGCTGTACCACGGTACTGGATGTGGGCAACACGGGTGAGGCGCTGGATGTTTTGGCCCAAAGTTCGTTGCGGTCTTTCCCCTGTGTGGAAACGCTCGGCCTCGACCCGCACTACGCGCCGTCACGTTTTGAAGCCGCACGGGCGCTGTCACTGAAAAGTGGTGGGACGGATCGATTCAAACCCGGTCTTGCGCCGCATGCCGCGTACTCGATGTCGACCGAATTGTTGCGTCGCGTGATGGATGACCAGCGATCAAGTGGTTTACCGGTGACCATTCATGCGGCGGAGAGCCGTGAAGAAGCAGAACTGTTCGCCAGCGGTACAGGCCCGCTCGCCGAGTATTGCCGTCGTATTTTTGCCGATGCACCTCATCACTTCGGCACATCGCCGGTGCGTTGGCTTGAGTCGGAAGGCCTCTTGCCTGATGGCTTAATCTTGGTGCATGGCAACATGCTTGACGAGACGGATATGGAGATCCTCGCCCGGCACCACGCGACGGTTGTGCATTGCCCGTCGAGTCACGCCTTCTTTGGTCACCCGCGCTTCCCGTACGAGCGCTTGCGCGCGCACGGCATTAATGTCGGCCTTGGAACCGATAGTTTGGCCTCGGGCGATTCGCTCTCGATGTGGGAGCAAATGCGGTTGTTCTCTAACGCTTATCCTGATGTGCCGATGGAAGATGTCGTCGCCATGGCGACGATCAACGGTGCCAAGGCCTTGGGCCTCAGCGATGTGGGATTGTTGAAGGCGGGGTGGAAAGCGGATCTCGCCATCTCCACGTTGGAGGAGGGGACCGCGTAAACACGGCGGTTTGCTCCGTTCACGACCCGCGTCCATCAAATAAAAAAGCCGCCCTCGCAAGGAGGACGGCTTGCTTCACTCAACGTCGGTGCTTCAGTTTCTATCCGGTGGACAGGCGGCCGGAATGCTGATCATGTCATTCGGGACCAAAGGGCGAAGCCCCGTGTAGAGGGCACAGTTTAGGAAGCCTGCCTGATTGTAGATCCCTGTTGAATCTTGCGAGTTATTCACGGTTCCCTGACTATTCTGGTTCCACCGCTCGTTTGCGATGTGACCGCCACGGGTCCCTCTGGCATTAAAGACTCCATAGCCACCAGTGTTCTGAATGTTCAAAACGCCGCCGGACACCGTCATTTTCCCTCCGGTCACCTGAAAATATCGGCTTGGCGAAGTGAGAGTCGGGTCACCCGAGAGGTAGATGCCTACCCCACTGGTATTCGCCACGGTGACCGAACCACTGTAAATATTCAAGTTACCGAGGTTATTGAGATGAATACCCGTGCCGGAATCCGATGTACGGATATGAATAGAACCGTTGTTGCTGATGATTCCATAAGACTGGATGGCATTCTTGGTGCAGCTGGGGCATTTCGAACCGTTGTTCATGATTTGAATCACACCCGTGTTGTATAAGCCGCCATACCAAGACGTATCGAATAGCGTGCCGCCAGCCAACAGCTTCAACGTGTCGGTTGTTGTAAAGGCACTATCGATTACAAACGCCCCTGCATTGATGATCACGCCGTTGTTCGTGCTCCGGCGACGCATACGCACTTTCCCGTTATTCACGAAAGTTCCCGCGTTGGTGAATGTGGCTCCGGGGGATACGGCGAGGTCGAGGGTTATACCATTGTTTACGATCAGGGTTTTCCCTTCCAAGATGGCCAAGCTACGAGTCAAGGTACAGGTTCCTCCTGCAAACAGGCCCCCTACCAAGCCGCAGCCGGTTCCGCCCATGCCAATAATCGTTGTATCCGAATTCACAGGACGAGGCCCACTCCCATGAACAAAGGATATCTCAGAAATTGTCAAACTAATCTTGGAATAGTCGGTACTCAGGCAGGACCCTTTTCCTGGAAGTGGCAAACCATTTAAAGCAAATCCAAATGTTTGATTCGGTTGGACCGATAAGCTGTCGTACCGATTCCCGGGTGGAAGCACCACAAAGGTTGAGTCATTGGTCTGCTTTGTTGCGGGGCAGTTAGCCGTCGTCCCAGTTGTCGAATACTTGAAATAAATTGTGCCGGGCCAAACCCCGTTTTTGATACTCATCGCGGAGCCACTGCTTCCCCAATCCGGATAATTCTTCATGGTGATACTCGTGGGAGCACCTGAAGTATCCACAAGGTTTCCCCAGGGCGGATTCGAACCTCGTTGCCATTTGGATGGACTAAAATTTCCTGTAAAGCCCTGTCCGAATGCATTCCCACCAAGGATGGCTAAGCCAACAATGGTCATGGTCAACGTGCGGTAACGCCCTATCATGGTGCTTCTCATGGGAACCTCCTGCGATGAAATGAGGGAATTGCGACTGTACATATGAATCTGCCGAGCAGTCATATGACGACGAAATTAACTGCTTTTTGACATCGCTAGGTGAAATTAAGTGCCCTCTGACAACAAGAGTGCGCCAAAACCCATGAATTTATCGAAATTAAGGTATCAAACGGAATTCTATTTGATTTCAAGGTGTCGGGTGCAAGACGGCCACGGCCTCCCAAGCACCGGCTGAATCCCGCTGAATCTTTACCGTCCGTTGCTCAATGCCCTCTTGAATCATGACCACAGAACGATCGCGGGCCACCAGAATACCGATGCCCCCGAACAACGCGCCGCCGACCACGGCCCCAGTCCAGGTAGCCCCTAAATCACCGCCTGATCCGCCGACCCACTGA
>JBIIWL010000040.1:0-10939 GCA_044338885.1 Fibrobacteria bacterium | reverse complement strand
ACGAAGAACAAAAGTTCGGGGTAAAGCAAAAGGAACGCCTCAAAGAGATGCGCGCCGAGGTCGACGTGTTGGCGCTCAGCGCCACCCCGATTCCGCGCACGCTGCACTTCTCGCTCTTGGGCGCGCGCGACTTGTCAGTCATCGCCACGCCGCCGCGCAACCGTTTGCCGGTTGAGACGCGGGTGGTGTTTTGGGACCCCGCACTCATTCGCTCAGCCCTCGAGGCCGAACTCGACCGCGGCGGCCAAGCCTTCTTCGTCCATAACCGCGTGCAAGACATCGAGGAAATCGCCGAGCGCATCCGCACCTTGGTGCCCCGTGCACGCCTAGGCGTTGCACACGGACAAATGGAAGAAGGTGCTCTCGAGCGCATCATGTCGGCGTTCGTTCACCGCGAGTTCGACATTTTGGTCAGCACTTCGATCATCGAATCGGGGATCGACATCTCCAATGCGAACACCTTGATCGTGCACCGCGCCGACTTGTTCGGGCTTAGCCAACTCTATCAGCTTCGCGGCCGCGTCGGCCGTTCCGCCGCGCAGGCGCACTGCCTGCTTGTCGCACCCGATGCCAACAAGTTCTCCGACGATGCGCGGCGCAAACTCTACGCGCTCGAAAAGTTCACCGACCTCGGGAGCGGCTTCCAAATCGCCATGCGCGATTTGGAAATCCGCGGCGCGGGTAATTTGCTCGGTATGGAACAGAGTGGCCATATCGCCGCAGTCGGGTTTGAAACTTATTGCCGCATGGTGCGCGATGCGACGCTTGAAATACAAGGCGGAAAACCGCTCACGCCGCTCAACCCTGAAATCGAATTCCCAGCCGACGCGTTTCTGCCTGAAGACTACGTGGAGGACGCCGCACAACGCACCACGTTGTATCAAAAAATCGCGCGCCTGCCTGATGCGGCGGCCGTTACGGAAATGCGGGCCGAATTAGAAGATCGCTTTGGAATCTTGCCGGTTGAGGGACGCATGTTGCTTGTGGCCACCGAGGCCCGCACCGCATGCCGCGCACTTGGCGTTCAAAAGGCGGAGGTCCGCGAGAACCTTCTGGTGCTCACATTCTCCGAGGCCCATATGCCAGGGCACGAAGAGTTGGCCGCCTTGGCCTCACGCGTCAAACTCCCGTACCGGTTCATCACCTCTTCGGGTGAGCCCTTGCAGTTTAGTGTGACCCTCAACCCGCCGCGCCGCGGCGACCCGGTCGCCCTCACCGAAATGGCCGTCGAAATGATCAGGGCCATGTTAGGGCCTTAGGGTTGGTGACACGTCTCAAGCCCTACGATCTTGTTGGCGTCTTCAATAGGACCAATCATTTTTGTCGGTCGTGTGGCTTCACTGCAACTCACCAACCCCTAGGATAAGCCCCCATGAGGAGGTACCAACTTCTAGGATGGGCCTCACTATGGAGGTGCCGACTACAAGGTAGGGCCACATATGTGTCCATAACCCCCAATTAGGTATATTCACCCCGTGAATTCCTCGAATTTCCCCCATTTTGCGGCATTTTCCCGCGCCGCAACCCTCTCGATCGCCCTATTTGCGGTTTTCGGCCTTACCGCCTGTCAAAAATCGGGCTCCCAGCCTGTCGTGCTCGCCGAAGTTGATGACGCGACGCTCACCCTCGATGAACTCCGTGAAGCCTTCCCGGCCGAGTACGAGAAGGTACTGCCCCGCGAGCAATACCTCGATGTGATTCAACGTTGGATCGACGACGAGGCCGTGTACCAACAGGCTCTGCGCAGCAAGCTCGATCAAGACCCCCAGGTCAAGCGCAAACTGGAACGCCTCCAGCGTCGCATGATCATCGAAGAGTTTCTAGCCCGCGAAGTCGGCGGCTCTATCGAGACCGAGCCCGACGAGGGCGCGATGACGCGTTATTACGACAACAACAAATCAGATTTCCTTCGCAAATCGCCGGAATACCGCTACCTGCATATCCGCATGGCGACCTTGAAAGAGGCCCTCGCCGTGCGCGCCAAAGTACGCGGAGACAACTTCTCGTCGCTGTTGCAAAAGAATTCGCTCGATAGCGCCGCCGAATACCTCGACCCACCGTTTCGTAAAACCCCCGAAGTGCCCGCCTGCCTGCATGATGTGCTCGAGGCGCGCCCCGGGTGGCTCTCTGGCCCCATCAGCTGCCCTGATGGGGTTTACCTCGTCCGCTTGCTCGATCGGATTGAGGCCGGCACGCCGCTGCCTTTCCCCGAAGTACGCGCCTCTATCGCCGCGCGCCTCTCCATGCAACACAAGGAGAAAATGCGCGAGTCTAAAATCCGCCAGTACAAAGAGGGCGTGACCATTAATCTCAACATTGACCAAATTCCCGGACAAGACGGAACCGAAGCGCCCCCGATGAACGGAGATGCGGAAGGTGATGCCACCGGCGACGAAGAACGGCTTCCGCCGGGAGAGTGAATTGCACATGTTTGTGAAATCGATTCGTAAAGTTTTTTTTATGGCGGCTTTCGCCCTGGTGGGGATTGCAGCCACAACGTCTGATGCGCGAAAGCCTGTAGACGGCATTGCCGCGGTTGTAAACGGCGCTCCGATCCTCCTCTCGGAAATCGATGAGTTGCGCATGGCCATGCAACAACAGCGCCCGGGATTTGCCTCGTTGAGCGAGACCGAGCAACGACTCGAAGCGATGAATCGCATCGTGGACGATAAGGTGCTCTTGGAAAAGGCCAAGCAAGACACCCTGATGCGCGTTTCAGAGCGTGATGTCGAAGCCCGCGTGGCGGATATGTATGCCCGCGTCGCCCAACAACAGGGGGGCGAACGTCAACTGGAAACGGCATTGCGTCAAGCCACGGGCATGTCTCTGGGCCAGTTCAAGTCGCGCATGGCCGACCAAGTGCGTGAAAACATGCTGCGCCAGCGCGTACAGATGAAATACGTCGGCGACCCGCAACCTTCTCAATTTCAGGTACGCGAGTTTTTCGACAAGTTCAAAGACAGCCTCCCGGTGCAACGCAACGTGGTGCGCCTCTCACACCTGCAGTGGCGCGTTAAGGCCGATACAAAAATCGAAAACGAAGCCCGCGATAAATCGCTGGCACTGATCGCCCGCCTTGACAAAGGCGAAGGCTTCGCCGACCTCGCCCGCCTGCATTCCGACGATTTCTCGGGCCGCGAGGGCGGCGACCTTGGGTACACCAAGCGCGGCACGCTAGACCCCGATTATGAGCGCGTGGCCTTCGCCCTGGACATCGGCGATTACACCAAGCGCCCGGTGCGCACGCGTTTCGGTTACCACCTCATTCGGGTCACGGGTAAACGTGATAACGAAGTACGCACATCGCATATTCTCACCCGCGCCACACCTGCGGCGGCCGACACGGTGCGTGCTCAGGTTTGGCTCGACTCGCTCCGCCGCACAATCAAGACTCACGAAGAGTTCAAGTCGGCAGCACGCACCTATTCAGACGACCGCAAAACCCGCGATCTGGGCGGCGATCTCGGTTGGTTCTCCCTGGACTCCCTCGCCGGTGTCTACAAAGCCGTGGCGGATACTGTCGCCGAAGGCGCGATCAGCGGCCCCATCCTCATCTCGGATAGCTGGCATACCTTTCGTGTGGACCATAAGGTCAGCGAACGGCGCCTTTCGCTCGAAGAAGATTACAGCGTAATCAACCAATATGCCCGCGAGTGGTTGATCGGCGAACGCTTGGCGGCCCTGATCAAAACGTGGCGTGAGCAAATGCATATCGGCAATAAGATGAGCCAATTTGCGGGTGTCCCCGGCGATGTCGATCACATCGGTGGCGATGGGGCCACTGAGACTTCGGATTCCACCGAGGACGCCGAATGAGCCGAGGGGGGAACGCCGGCATCGACACCTCTCCCCTGCTTTCCGCTCCCTATGCGTCACTCGCCGTGCACTACGACACGGTGATGGCGCACGTAGACTACCCCGGGTGGTCACAACACCTTCGCCGTCTTTACACCTTGGCCCGCTCGTCACAAGACGTGTTCAACGCCAAGCACCCGGCCGTCACAAAAGCCACCCCCAAAACACCGTCTCGATCAGCTCAAAAGTCGGTCGCCCCCCCACGTCGTGTGTTGGAGCTTGCGGCAGGTACGTGCCGATTGGCCGAGTACCCGGTGTTTCCCGAGGTGTTTTCGGTGCATACCGACCTCAGCCCCCAGATGCTGGCTTGCGCCCGCAGCGATGATGAGGTGTTTCCACCACGTGCGGCCTGCGATGCCCGCTGGCTGCCGTTTAAGAATGGCGCCTCGGCGCTCGGTGGCGATGAATCCAACGCGAGCGAGGGGTTTGACCTCGCCCTGATGGTCTATGACAGCTTGAACTACCTCACCCAACCCGAAGAGGTGGAGCGGGCGTTCAAAGAGGTCTTTCGCGTGCTCACACCGGGTGGCGTATTCTTAGTCGACGTGACCACCGAAACGTGTTCTCGCCGCTGGTTTGCCGACGCCTTGGATTTTCAGGAAACCGAAGCTGGCTCGGTGGTACGCGCCAGCCGCTACGATACGGGAACGCGCACGCAGCTGAATTTGTTCACGTTTTTTACGATCGGGGACGACGGCCGCTACACCCGGACCGAAGAAGTGCACCGTCAACGTGTATGGCCGGCCGCCTTCCTAAAAAAAACCGCCCGCGCTGCGGGTTTTGAGGTGCGCGCCTGCCTTGCGGATTTTACCTTGAATCCAGGGACCGATCGCGACGAGCGGCTCCACTTCGTCTTGCAAAAGCCCGTTTTGCACACCACCACTTTGAAAAAACCGAAACCGAAAACACACGCATGATCTCTTTCGATCAGGTCACCAAGGTCTACAACGGCGGATGGCTCGCCCTTGATAAGGCGTCGTTCGAGATCGACCCTGGTGAATTCGTCCTGCTCACCGGGCCCAGCGGCGCCGGCAAAAGCACGATCCTCAAGCTGATCTATATGGATGCTTCCCCAGACTCGGGCGAGGTCTCGGTCACATTCAACGACGGCGAGTCCTACCGCTCGAGTAAAAAACCTTCGCGCAGCCGGGTTCAAAAGCTGCGCCGTCGCCTCGGCATCGTGTTTCAAGATTTCAAACTATTGCCCGACCGCACGGTGTTCGACAACATCGCGCTCGCTTTGCGCGCCGCCGATGTACCCGAAACCCGCGTCAAGCAACGTGTCTACGAACTGCTCACGATGGTGCGCCTCTCCCCGAAAGCACGCCGCCTCCCTCACGAGTTATCAGGGGGCGAGCAACAGCGCGCCGCGATTGCGCGCGCGATGGCTAACGACCCTGAAATCGTATTGGCCGATGAACCCACGGGAAACCTCGACGCCGAAACGTCTGTGGAAATCTTGCGCATCTTCCACGACATTCACCTGGCAGGCGTTGCGATTTTAATGGCGACTCACGACGAGCTGCTCACCGGCAATCTGCCTGTCCGTCGTTTGTGCCTAGACCGCGGCGTATTGACCGATGTTCCGGGGACGTATACGCGACCGGTGGATTAGCTGACTGATAGCGGTCAGCCGTCAGCCGTCAGCGGACAGGGAACACAGGTTGGCTAAAGGCTAATGGCTAACGGCTAACGGCTAAGGGCTAACGGCTAAGGGCTGACCGCTGATCGCTGATCGCTGACGGCTGACCACTGACCGCTGACGGCTGACCACTGACCGCTGACCGCTCCTACGGCCTCAGCAGACGATCCAACAACTCCATTCCTTCCGGCCAGGCTCCGATTCCACTCGCCGCATTGATGTGGCCTGCCGCGCCGACCGAGACGAACTGGGAGCCCCAAGCCTTCGCACACGTTTCCGTAAACGCGATGGTCGCATACGGATCATTCGTGCTGCCCACCAGCAATGAGGGAAACGGGAGACGATGCAACGGCACAGGCCCAAAATCAGCCGCCACGGGTGGATAGACCGCACTTGTTGGATCAGGCACGCCGACCAACAACGCGGCACGTACGGTACGCTGTGTGGCGGCGGCCCAATGCACAACCTGCAAACACGCCAAACTATGCGCGACTAACACGGTCCCAGGCCCGGAGGCCTGAGCCGCCGCCTCCAAAGCGCCCACCCACTCTTCTCGCGAAGGATGCTCCCAATCACGTTGCTCCACACGACGTATATGCGGGTGAGCCTGCTGCCAGAGCGTTTGCCAGTGTTCGGGTCCTGAGCCGCCATACCCTGGAAGCATGAGGATGGGGGTTTCTGACGTCATCACGGGGGAGGCGTTGTCGGCCGGGGTGTTGAGAAGCGACACGAAAGGGCTCCTAAGGGTGCGGGATTCGGGGTCTGAAGCGCCGAAATCCGCCTGTGCGGTCTCCCGTGGCCACATTTTAGCAATCGAAGCGATTGAGCCCGAGGCGACATGAGGGCATCACCCCAGGCGGGATTGGGTGTGAGGGGCCTATCTTCGGTAGATAGGATGCGCGGTCCCGCGTCACCCTCTGGATTGGAAGCCCCCATGAATGAAACACACAATGATGCGTCTGCCCAACCCTTTGTGCTCCGCGCGATTCGCTTTGTGGTTGTGGGTGTGATGACTGTGCTGTTGCTGTATGCCAGAGTGCTGGCCGCGGTGTTAAGTCTAGGGCTTGAGGCGATTCGGAAGATTCCGACCGGCGGACCGAAGCAGCAAAACTGAGCGGTCAGCGGTCAGCGAAAGCAAATAGACTCGATCGAACATTGTGCGGGCCTTTGAGAAGGCCCTAAAAAAGGGTGACCAATGGCCACCCTTTTTTTGTTCCTGATTGCTGACAGCTGATCGCTGACCGCTGTACGACCTACTTACTTGACCGCAGCGAGGGCTTTCGCGTAGTCGGGTTCATCGACGGTTTCGGCAACTTGCTCGGTATGAATCACCGTGCCGGATTCATCGATGACCACGACAGAGCGTGAGAATACGCCCGTGAGCGGACCATCGGTGAACGTGACGCCATAGCCCTTAGCGAACGAATCATCGCGCAAGGCGGAGGTGGTAACGACATTGTCGATGCCTTCGGCAGCGCAAAAACGATTGAGGGCGAAGGGCAGATCCTTGGAGACGCCGACCACGACCACGTTGTCCAATTTGGTGGCATCCACGTTGAACTTGCGGACGGACGCGGCGCAGGTGCCGGTGTCGATGCTGGGGAAGATGTTGAGGATGATTTTCTTACCCGCGAAGTCCTTGAGGGAGACGTCGCTGAGGTCGCCCTTGGTGAGCTTGAAATCGGGTGCCGTGGAGCCGACGGACGGCAAGTCGCCGGCGGTGTGGAGGGGGTTGCCCTTGAGTGTGACTGTGGCCATGATAAACTCCTGAATTGGTTGAGAGGAAGAAAGAATATAGCCGGATACAAGCTGCGGCGCGAGTCCGAAGCGGGGTCAAACAAAGTCAAAGTCGTTACAACCGATCATCCAGCGGAATCTCGCGGGCCTTACCGAATTTGACCTTTGCAAAGTCGGGGTGGTTGGCGTTTAAGACGAAGTTCCACTCAATCGGCAATGCTGTGCTTCGCACACGTAAAATGGGAGATTGTGATTCTGCAACCCAACGACTCCCGATGGCGCGGGTTGTGTCGACATTGCGACGCCAATCAGTCCGGTAGTAAGCCTCCGGCACACTGTGCTGGTCAAGCCCCGAAATATCGATTTCAGCACATTGATACATTTTTCGCAACTCGTCAAACGGAATACTGTTCGCTCTGAGTTCCAGCAAGGCCAATGACAGCGAACTCGCTGTGTACAAAACTCGGGTTCCTTTATGGTGCCACCGACCACCGCGCAAGAATGTGCCTCCGGAATCCTGGGGTGAAAAATCGCGATGTAAAATTCTGTAGACTTGCATATCTAAAACATGCCCCATTCAATGACACCAAGAGCCTCATCTACTTTTTCTCGACCCGATTCTGTTTTCAATAAATCGATCGGGCGACAAGCATCGAGATATAAGACTTTAGCGAAAAGCCACCGCTGCATCCCCTCCCGCGAGCCAAAGACGTGTTCACCATGTTTGAAGATGGCTTCAAGTCTTGAAAGTCGATCAGTCTGTTGGGGTGATAGTTGCTCCCCGTTCTTGATCCAGCGTGTAAGAGTTTTAGGTGAGACATCCAAGATTTCGGCCATGTCGACAACGGGTAACATTGAGACTGTGGCAGCAAGGCTGCCTAGGAGCGGTGCGACGAGGTAGCCGGGAAGGGGCTCGGCCACACGGAGACCCCCTGATTGCTTGGGCTCAGGATAGTGGGTTTCGGGCGCGGGAGATTTTTCACGCGCGGACAAAGACGATCTGGAAGCGGGTTTGACATCCCACCCACCCTTGGTCGCATGGGGGCTTTTTACAGCCTTTTTGCGGGTGATGATTTTTTTAGTCATGGGACATTTGTCTTTTCTGGAAAGACAGATGTCCCAACGCGAATTTGGATTGGCAAAGCGAAAGAAAGGGCAATCGAAGCGGGAGCCTTCGTTGACACATGATTTTGTGCCCTTATAGCCCATTTGCCACAAAAGCACCCAAAGGCCCGCAAACCCCTGCCACAAGAGGCCAAAACTTTGGCATTCCCCCCCAAAAAACGCACTTTTACCCCACTTATGAACTTCCAAGACCTCGTCCTGACCCTCCAGAATTACTGGAGTACCCGTGGCTGCCTGATCGCCCAACCTTACGACGGCGAAAAAGGTGCCGCCACCTTCAACCCTGCGACGTTCTTGCGCTCGCTGGGGCCTGAACCGTTCAATGCCGCCTGGATCGAACCCTGCCGCCGCCCCAAGGACGGACGCTATGGTGACAACCCCAACCGCGGTCAACACTACTACCAGTTTCAGGTGGTGCTCAAGCCCAGCCCGCTCGACATCGTCGACTTGTATCTCGGCTCGTTGCGCGCCATCGGCATCGACCCGAGCGAGCATGATATCCGCTTTGTCCACGACGACTGGGAATCACCGACCTTAGGCGCGTGGGGCTTGGGGTGGGAAGTGTGGCTCGATGGGATGGAGATCACGCAGTTCACGTACTTCCAACAAGTGGGTGGTTTGGATTTGAAGCCCGTGATGGGCGAGATCACCTACGGGCTTGAGCGCATTTGCATGTACCTGCAAAAGAAGAACTCGATGTTCGAGTTGCAGTACAATAACGACGTGACCTATGGTGATTTGTTCAAGCAGAACGAATACCAGTTCTCGGTTCACAACTTTGAGCAAAGCGATGCCGCGCTGCATTACGACTTATTCGACAAGTTCGAAAAGGAATGCCTCCGCTTGTGCGAGGCCGGGATCCCCGCGCCCGCGTTCGACTATTGCATGAAGGCCAGCCACTCGTTCAACCTGCTGGACGCGCGCGGCGCGATCTCGGTGAACGAACGCCAGGGGTACATCTTGCGCGTTCGCACCTTGGCCAAAACCGTGGCCGAGGCGTGGTTGGCGAATCGGGAAAGCCTAGGCTTTCCTATGGTCAAAACAAACCCCACGGTAGACCTCTCTTCGGGGCTGGAATCCCGCCTGCGCGGGAATGACGGGGCACAACAGCCAGCGATGACGGCGACCGCACCGCTGTTGATCGAATTGGGTGTCGAAGAAATGCCGGCGCGTGTGTTTGGCCCCTTGATGGAAGACCTGCCGCGCCTGATCGACAAGCACCTTAAGGCGGCGGCGCTTGACCTCACCGATGTGCAGATCTTTGCGACCCCGCGCCGCATCGTGATCTCCGCGGCATCGATGTTGACGCGTCAGCCCGACCTGTCCCTGGCCATGAAGGGCGCGCCTGAAAAGGTGGCCAAGGATGCGAGCGGCAATTGGACGCAAGCCGCACTGGCTTTTGCAAAGAAGAACGGGATTACCGAAGCAGACCTTAAGATCGTAGACGGTTATTTGTTCGCGCAGGTTGAGAAAAAAGGACGCGATGCGACCGATATTCTCGCCGAAGCGATCCCTGCCATTTTTAGCGACATTCATTGGTACAAGACCATGAAGTGGGGCAATGGCGAAGGGGAATCCTTCGTGCGCCCCGTGACGTGGATGGTGGCCCTTTTGGGCGAACGTGTGATTCCCGTCACCTTTGCCGGCATCACCGCAGGCGACAAAACGCGCGGCCACCGCTTCTTGAAAAACGAGTTTGTCACCGTGCCCGCCGATCGCGCGGGGTACCTCGACACGTTGCGTAAAGCGCATGTGATCGTCGATCAGAATGAACGCAAGAACAACATCCGCTCTTTGACGATTGCCGAAGCCGAAAAGTCGGGCCTCAAGTGGCGCACCGACGAAGGCCTACTTGATACGGTCACATGGCTGACGGAGTGGACCGTCCCCGTGTTGTGTTCCTTCGACGAAACGCTGCTCGCGATTCCTGAAGAGGTGCTCGTCTCCGAAATGCGCGAGCATCAAAAGCTGTTCGCGCTCGTGGATAGCACTGGCAAGTTGGCCAACAAGTTCATGGCCATTTCCAACATGGAAGCCACGAACTACGACCTGATCCGCGAGGGCAACGAGCGCGTGGTACGCGCCCGCTTCGCCGATGCCGAGTTCTTTTTGGCTGAAGACAAAAAGAAGACCCTGCTTGAGCGCCGCGAAGACCTCAAAGCCGTGGCCTTCCTCAAAGACCTCGGCGCGGGTGCAAGCATTTATGCCAAGACTAAGCGCCTGGAAAACCTGGTGTCGCTGCTCGGCAACCGCCTCGGCTGGAACCCCGAAAAAATCGAGACGGCTGAGCGTGTCGCCATGCTGTGCAAGAACGATCTCGTGACCCAAATGGTGGGCGAGTTCCCCGAATTGCAAGGCACCGTGGGCCGTTACTACGCGCTGGGCGAAGGGTTGCCGCAACAAGTGGCCGACGGCATCCTCGACCACTACTTGCCGCGCAACGCCGAAGACGGATACCCGACCACAGAAGAAGGCGCACTCGTTGGCCTTGCCGACCGCCTCGACACGCTCGTGGCATTATTCGGCAAGGGCAAGATTCCCACGGGCTCTGCCGACCCGTTCGCCCTGCGTCGCGCCGCG
>JBIIWL010000263.1:0-3138 GCA_044338885.1 Fibrobacteria bacterium | reverse complement strand
AACGCCGCACGCCGGGAGGTTTTCATAAGCCCCCCAAATTTAAACCAACGCGCCGCTCAGGTGAGGGTCATGATTCATGGCCTCAGGGCGGCCTCAACAGCATGCGGTCTGCGTGCCGCGCATCAGGACCGGACGGTTTAAGCTTGTGTGCGCGCGGTGAACACGCGGATGCGCGTGCCTTGACCTGGCGTGCTCACGATTTCCAACGGCGCGTTGAGCGCCTTGGCGAGGGCAGCCAAGTTGCGCAAGCCTCGGCCGCGCGGGGTAGCGCCCACGTCAAACCCTTGGCCATCATCTTCGATCGTCACGCCCATAGGCGCACCCGAGAGCATCACCGTCACCCGAGTCGGCTGAGCATGCGCGATGGCATTTTCGACCGCTTCATTGACGATCATCGCCGTGTTATAGGCATTGGCCAAGCTGAAGTTGCCGATCATCCCGATTTGGAACTCAAAGGCGACGCCGGCCTCGCGGCACATGTTGCCGGCGCGGCGTTGAATCTCTCCGGCCAGGCCGGCCATATTCGCCGGTTGGTCGTCAATGCCGGCAGCCAGGGCCCGCAATTCGGTGAGCGCTTCACGCGCCTTGGCGCGGGCCTTGGTCAAGGGCGAGGCTTGAGCGCCCACCACGTCGCTGGCGATGGCCACTTCGTGCCATAGGGTGATTTCGGCGAGGGCCGAGCCTAACGTGGAATCCAGACGGTGGGAAATTCGGGCGCGTTCTTCGAGGGCTCCGGTCTCTTTGGCGCGTTCGGCTTTGGCGATCGCGCCTTCACGCGTCCAGCCCGCAATTTGCGAGACCAATGTGTAGATCACGCCGCTTATAGCCGTCATCAAGGTGGCGACCATGACTTTATCTTGGACCAGTGATCCATCCGCCGTGCCAAGCACGCTGACCCACGGTGCCGCCATCGATAGCGCGAAGGCCACGAACGATTTGGGGTTTCCAAACGCTTCAAAGAAGACCACAATCAGATAGAGAACCCACACGATATAGAGAGGTTCTTCGATCGTGAAACCGCCGCTGCGAGATTACCCATGTAGGTGATCAGTTCGCGAAAGGCCGGGTTGACGCGACGGTAACCGTAAATCAAAACACCCGCTAACGAACCCATTTGGATGATGCCACCCCAGAACAGGATGAGAGGGTGGATTCTGGTCCAATCACGAAGCGGCGTGAACACCATGAGGCCGAAAAATCCGAGCATCATCGGCACGTTGATGCCGAAGAAGAATTTCCACGAATAAACCTTGTCCCCGAAAATATCGGGATCAGGGACCTGCCAGAACGTCCAGTTGGTGGAAAGCGGCTTCGTGGACATGGTGTGACTCTGGCGGTCAGGGAGCGGGCAAAGCCCGACTCCGGTTATCAGGCGGTTTGTTTACGTTGCTTTTTCTTTAGCACCAATAATGGTTCGGCGCCGTGCTCCACGGTATCGCGCGTAATGAGACATTCCGCAACGTCGCCGCGCGAGGGCAGCGCATACATGTGCGGTTGCAATACGTGTTCCATGGCCGCACGCAAGCCGCGTGCACCGGTACGGCGTTTCATCGCCAAGGCCACCACGGCTTCCAGAGCGTCAGGTTGGAACTTCAGCGAAATGCCATCCATCTCGAACAGCTTTTGGTATTGCTTCACGATCGCATTGCGCGGCTCGGTCAATACTTTGAGCATGGCATCGGCCTTCAGTTCATCCAGTACGGTCAGCACGGGCAAACGGCCCACAAGTTCGGGAATCAACCCGAATTGAATCAAGTCGTCGGGCTCGGCCAAGGCAAGTAGTTCGCCGAGGTCGCGGTCTTTTTTGGAGTGGATCGTGGCGGTGAACCCGATGCCGCTCTCGCGTGTACGGCGGGCGATGATCTTATCCAAACCTTCGAATGCACCGCCGCAAATGAACAGAATGTTGCGTGTGTTGACGTGGATGAGGTTTTGCTCGGGATGCTTGCGGCCGCCCTTGGGCGGGATCGCCGCGACGGTGCCTTCGAGCAGCTTGAGCAAGCCCTGTTGCACGCCTTCACCCGACACGTCGCGCGTGATCGAGGGGTTCGCGCTCTTGCGCGAAATCTTATCGACTTCATCCACATACACGATGCCGCGTTGTGCGGCGTCGACGTCGTAGTCTGCGGCCTGCAGCAGGCGCACAATGATGTTTTCCACGTCTTCACCAACGTAACCGGCCTCGGTGAGGATGGTCGCGTCGACAATGGTGAACGGCACGTTCAAAAATTTGGCGATGGTTTGCGCGAGTAAGGTTTTACCCGAACCCGTGGGCCCCAAAAAGAGCACGTTCGATTTGTCGATCTCGACGCCGTCGGCGTCTTTGACTTGCGAGATGCGCTTGTAATGGTTGTACACCGCGACCGCCAGCGACATCTTTGCACGGTCTTGTCCGATCACGTGACCGTCAAGATGCTCTTTGATGTCGGACGGTACGGGAAGAGGGGCTGCGTTCGCACCGGATTGCCCGGCGGCGGGCCGCTTGCCTTCTTCAGACAGGATGTCGTTGCACATGCTGACGCATTCGTCGCAAATGTGTACCGACGGGCCGGTGATCAGCTTGCGCACCTGCCCGGCATCCTTGCCACAAAAGGAGCAACGAGGCGCGCCGGGCGCGCCTCCAGTTCCGGATGTGCCGGTGGGACGGTTCACGTGGCGAGGCCTGACTTTTTACGGTTACCCGGATTGAACACTTCGTCCACGATGCCGTAGGCGACGGCCTCGCTCGCGCTCATGTACAAATCGCGATCGGTGTCTTTTTCAACCTGTTCGGCAGTCTTACCCGTGGCTTCGGCGAGGATATCATTCAGTTCACGCTTGGTCTTGATGATTTCTTTCGCGTGGATCTGGATATCGCTCGATTGACCGCCGGCACCGCCGCTGGGCTGGTGCAACATCACCTTGCCGTGAGGCAAGATAAAGCGCTTGCCTTTTGTACCCGCAGCGAGCAGCAGCGCGCCCATGCTAAAGGCGGAGCCGACGCAAATGGTTTGCACGTCGGGCTTCACGTATTTCATGACGTCGTAGATCGCGAGGCCTGCGGTGACCGAGCCACCGGGCGAGTTGATGTACAACAAGATGTCCTTGTCCGGATCTTCGTATTCCAGGAACAGAATTTGAGCGACCACGGTGTTGGCC
>JBIIWL010000262.1:0-3151 GCA_044338885.1 Fibrobacteria bacterium | reverse complement strand
AGACAGAGAAACACCATCAACAATTTTGCGCTGGGCGTAGACCGACCACTTCCAGTTATCGCGTTCCCAATCGGATGCATCGTAGGAGCTGGGGATCGTGGGCCAAGGCGTTCCTTGAACCTGCCCGCTAATGATGCCCTGGAAATTGTCGGGGTACTCGGACCCGTAGTATTCAACTTCAAGCGAAAGCACATCGAGCATCTTGAAGGTGGGGACGTTGAAGCCGAGCATAACCGGCAGACGCTTTGTCCAGTCGTCATAAAAGATCGGGTAATCCTTCACGCCGAGCAAGGCGGCCTCGCCGTAGAGCACGAGATCGTTCGAGCCGAGCATCGGGATTCCGCCGAACAGCGGCTTGGGATCGAACGCGAACGTGGCGATGGGCTTCACGCCGGAGGCGTTGTAGTTCTCGTAGTCGACGTTGATGAGGGGGTTTCCGGCGCCGCCGTCGAGTGCGTTTCCAGAGAGGTCGCGGCCTCGCGCGCTATCGAGCACTGCCTTCGCGTGGGTGTAGCGGGCGCTGTCCGCACCTGTCGTTCCCGGGTGCGCCATCAGCGCATCATAGTAGTCGGCCCAGTCGATATACCACTCACCGTTGTGTTTGAAATAACGGTTGCTGACATTGGGGTTGACCGCACCCGAAGTCGGGTCGCGCAACAAGCCCGGGTTGGTGCGGCTCGGAACGGCCGGCAGGATACGAGCGAGCTGGACACCGCCGCCCACTTTAACCACGTTCTGCCAATTGTATTTGGCCATGTAGGTCAGCGACATATCGTAGGTCGGAAGCACTTCCGTTTCCAGCGTCGCCAACAATTCGTGGGTGAAGTTTGAGCCAAGGTTTTGGCTGAAGCGGAAGCCTGTGACTTGTGCGCTATTTACGCCCACGTAAGTGATGCCGCCTGTGCTGATCCATCCGGGGTAGGTGCCGCTGCGAAAGGCGTATTCGCCAAGGTTCCGCGAATACTCGTTGTACTTGTAGTTGAAGATACCGGCATTCAGCTTGAGGAACGGGTCTTCTACATCGCCAAACTTGTACGTCACGTCGAAGCGCGGGACCGAGGCGGCGAAGAAGCGGGTTTTGGTATTCGCGTCGGTTTGCTCTTTGGTGTTCGAGTAGTAAACGCCGCCGATCACGAGGTCGAGCGAAAGTCTGTCGCCGCGCTGGCCTTTTAGATTCACCCAAGCACCGCTACGGTGCACCCATTGGTTTTCAAGCGGCAGGGTGTTGTCGAAGGAGGCTTCTTCGACCTTACCCATTTCGTGGAATACCGTATAGGACGGCTTTGTCAGGTCCATGGCGGTCTGGGATGATGCAGCAGTGGCTGCCACGAGCAACGCGGCACATAAAGGGAGCTTCAACATGTGAATCCTTGGGAAATGTTTACGCGATTATTTGATGGCGGAAATTGATCCGGCGAACACTTTTTTGCCAGCCGTCGAAATGCTGAGTAACCCGGTGTGCGGGAGGTCCCCGGAGGCAATTCGATAGTGGTCGGCCCCTGTTGACGAGAACCGGTTGACGAGCGATCCGCTCAGGTCGCGGATTTCAAGCTCGTAATCAGCAACGCGCGCAAACCGCACCAATAGGTCGCTTCCTGAGCGTGAGAACGATACGTCGGTACCGACTCGTGGCTGTGCCGGTGTAATGGCCGTCGTATTTGCGAACATGGTGGCGGATTGCGGGAGCGTGTCGATCAGTTCCGTTCCGTTGGCTTTCAAATAGGGTGATCCCGGAGCCCAAGGGTTCATGGTGCTATCCGTGAATTTCTTGACCTTCATGCTCCGGTACTTGATTCCCGTTTCGCCATGGTGTTGCAGGTAGAATGAGCCGGCATGCACTTCTTTATAGCGAGGATACGTGCGGTACTTGCTGGCCGCATAGGCGGTGGCGTAGGCCGTGGAATTCATATCGTACTCGAGCAAACGAATGCCGTTGCCATAGTGCGCCACTCGGTTTTCATACGCGATGATGCGGAACTCGTTCCATTGGCCGATGGGTTTGAACCAGTTGGTTTGCCCGGCGCGCAGGGGGAACATATCGTACATGGTACCGGCGCGGTGAAGGGCCTGCTGGCCATCACTATGATCGACGGCCACAACCTGTGCCTCAGGGCCTGAAGCGCCGGCCCAGCTTGCGATTTTGAGGAAGCGGATGAAGATGCCGCTATTGCCTTGGCTCGGAACCTTCCACTCCACCTTCAAATCAAAATTGCGATAGGTGCTGTCTTTAGTGGCGATATGGTTTTGTGCGCCTGTGGACACCTGAAGAACCTTAAACGAATCTTCCGTGGCGATGATCCAACTCGCCGGCGGGTTGACCGTGCTGCTAAATGACGTTTGGCTTCCGCCTGTGACGCCATACCATTTTGCACTCAGTGCCGTCACACCATCAAACATGTTTTCATAGCCCGCAGCAGTTTCTTCAGTGGAAAGCGTGTTGTGCTGCGCGGTTGACGTCACGGCGCTCGCCAGGGCAAGCGCGCAAAGCAGTGTGCGGACAAAGGAATTTTTCATGGTGGTCTCTCCGTTTCAAAGTCGTGTGCCGACGCTAAGAGGCGGCGCGTGAATCAGGTATTCTCGTTAATCTAAAGCCATTGGGCATTACGCGCACAAAAATTTCGTTTAGTGCCTTAATTGCACGTTTTTGTTGCTTCGGCGCAAGAAGGTCGCCACTTGGCAAATCAGAATCAAGCCGAGCAGGGTAAGCGTGCCCATCATACCCGATTTCAAAGGCTGGCGGTCGCCAAGGGCCGTCACTAAAATTGCCAATAAGGCTAAGTGGAGGATGTACGCCAGAAGCGCCTGCCGACCTAAGGCAAAAACGACCGCGGCTGATCGTGCGCCGAGGGTTTTAAACGCGCGACCCCACACGATCAGGCCCGCCACATGAAGGCCGAAACACGCGGCGGCCAAAACTGGCCTGAGGTTGTAATACCCGATGGAGAGGGGGGCACCACCAAACAGTGAGCCCGGTATGAGCCGGGTCGCATCGCTGCGGCCAAAGGGCTTTGTGAACAGCGGCTCCAATCCATACTGAACAATCAGCCACACCGCGCTAAGGGCTCCAAGTGCGCCTAAGGCGAGCGCGATGGTTGTTCGGATTCGTCCAGGGCTTGCCGCCCCGGCTGGTTTGCCTAACAGCGTACCCCAC
>JBIIWL010000039.1:0-11003 GCA_044338885.1 Fibrobacteria bacterium | reverse complement strand
GCTTCGCGAACTGCGCGCCGATGGCGGACGGCAAGCCGAAGCCCATCGTGCCCGCACCGCCGCTGGAAATCCAGTGACGGCGTTGGTCGGTCTTGTAGAACTGCGCGGCCCACATTTGGTGCTGGCCCACGTCGGTGGTGAGGATGGCCTTGCCCTTCGTGAGGCGGAACAATTCATCAAGCACGAACTGGGCCTTAAGGCCGCCATGCTTGCGGTACTGCAGGGGGAAACGCTTGCGCAGCTTCTTGACGTGCGTGACCCAGGCGGCCGTATCACCCTTGCGGGTCAACGGCAACAGCTCTTCCAGCACAAGGCGGGCATCGCCCACGATGGAGCAATCCGGCACCACCATCTTGTTGATTTCAGCGGGGTCGATGTCGACGTGAATCTTCACCGCATTCTTACAGAATTCAGAAAGCTTGCCGGTAATACGGTCGTCCCAACGCGAACCGATCGACATGATCAGGTCGCATTCGGCCACAGCCTTGTTGGCATAGGCCGTGCCGTGCATGCCCAGCATGCCAAGGGCCAATTCATGAGTTTCCGGGAACGAGCCCTTGCCGTGCAAGGTGTTCACCACGGGGATCTGCAACTTTTCGGCCAGTGTGCGCAGCGCCTTGCTGGCATCGGCGATGATCGCACCGTGACCTGAGAGAATCAGGGGCTTCTTGGCGCGTTGCAACAAATCAGCGCACAGGGCGATGGACGCGGAATCGCCATAGGTGGGCACCGAATAACCGGGCAAGTCAATTTCAACATTGTAATCGGGCTCAAACATGCCGCCTGAAACGTCTTTGGGAATATCGATGAGCACGGGGCCCGGGCGACCGCTTTCCGCGATGTAAAAGGCCTCTTTCACAATGCGCGGAATGTCTTTGGGGTCGCGCACGAGGTAGGAGTGCTTCACCGTCGCATAGGTCAAACCCGACACGTCGGCTTCTTGGAAGGCGTCCAAGCCGAGCATGCTCTGAATGGTCTGACCCGTGATCACAACCATCGGCACGGAGTCCATAAGGGCCGTGAGCAAGCCTGTGACAGTGTTCGTAGCGCCAGGGCCCGAAGTCACAAGCACAACACCCGCTTTGCCCGAAGCGCGCGCCAAGCCGTCGGCCATGTGCGTCGCACCCTGCTCGTGGCGGGTGAGAATGAATTTGATGCTTGAATCGACCAGTGCATCAAAAATTGGGATGGCCGCGCCACCCGGGTGACCGAACATGTACTCAACCCCATGCTGTTCCATGCAATGGATGAGGGCTTCGGCTCCGGTACAGATTTTTTTCGTCATTTTGATTCCCCAAGATGGAGGGTTTTCAGATATATGGGTAATAATGCGACTTTTTAAGGCAAATGTCAAGATAACGGGCCAAACAAGCCCCGATAATCCGTGAAATAAATTCAAACATCCCAAATAATCGATTTTGGCATAACGAATATCGGGCCTTATTGGCCTTATTTTGAAAAACGTAACCCATGAATAGCGAGATATCGGGCTGTCAAGCCCATTTTTCACCAAATGCGCTCAAATAGACTAAGGAAAATTGAGGCTTGCCTCTTATAAAACGGTTTTCCGGGTCGTCTGAAAGATTGAAAGAAAAATTGAGCCCTAAAAGCAAAAACCCTCTGACGCCAGGGCGACAGAGGGTTTTTGTTGAATAAAGGTCGGGTGATGAGACCCAGGCCCCTTCTGACTAGATGCTGACGCGGGTCGTCTGCTTGATTTTGCCCGGCGTCGTCACGTGGACGTAGTACGAGCCCTTGCTCAGTTTGGTGAGGGCAACGCGCTTGTTGCTGCCACCAACCACGGTCTTCGCATACACCGTGCTGCCGCTGGCGTCCGACACGTAAACGCGGTAGAAGCCGGCGTCAGGCGTGGCGATTTCGAAGCTGCGCGAGCTGACCGTCAAGCCGGGCACGCGGTTTTTTGAGCTAGCCGTTTGAATGCTAGTCGTTCCACAGGGTTCGGCAGGATCCGTAGCCGTCAACTGAAGCACCGAAGCTTCGGGGTTGTAATTGGCCTTGGTCGGATCCGTGCAGCCCACGAAGTCGCGGGAGAGGTAACGGATCAGGCGCCAGTTGAACTTCTCAATCACGCTATCAGCGCGAATGTAAATGTCGGAGTGACCGCCGTTGACGTATGCCGAAAGGCCCGGGCCCATCTTACGGGTCCATGCCATCGGGTGGTCACCCATCGTCGGGGCGACTTCGTTGTAGCTGCCTTCGTCGAGGGCCAGAAGAATATTCACACGGCCTTCCACCACGGCGGGGCTGCTGCCCGGCTGAACCATGGACGCCTGATGACGGGGGTTGCCGCGGTAGTTGTACCACTCACAACCGACGCCGGCGCGCGAGCGAACCAAACCAGTGAAAATGTTTTTGGTTTCTTCGTTCTTGATTCCATGATCGATCGCGGCAACCGGATCGGTCGTGAACGCGTTGGTCGGGCGGGTGCCGATCGCGGTCGAGTCAACGAAAATGGTGGCCTGCGTATTGTCGTCATTATGGTGGAAGTACTGGCGTACCACGGCGCGAGCCATGAAACGGCAGTTGGACACCGACATGTTTTCTTCACCGTTGGTCGGGCAGGGAATAAACGCCGCTGCGGCATGCACCATCAGCATGCTCTTACCCTGGACCTGAATGAAGTTTTTGACCGCCGTCGTGGAGGCCGTCGCGTCACCGTTGAGCACGTCGCCGTCGCCGTTGCTGAAAATCAGAACGTCAACGCCTTCGAGTGTTGCCGCCGTCAGGTAGTTGTTCACGGCGTTCAGTTGAAGCTTGAAACCGTACTTCTGAGCCAAGCGGTACAAAGAGCGTCTCAGAGCAGACTTACCCGTCGAGTGGCTCGTGTTCACGCCACGATCGTACAGCAGCACGCTCTTGACCTTGGCATGCGGATTCAGCTGGTACGCATTGGTAGGATCCAGTGCCACAATCTGGTCAGGGCAGCTGCTCGAGGTGCACTGCGCCTGAACCGGTGCCACGGCACCAGCCATCAGCAACGCCGCAAACATGGTCGGGAGCGCCAAGCCGAGGCTCGCAAACCCAAAAGTTGACTTTTTCATTCTCTCTCCTCTTTGTGTTTCCCACCGCTCGAGGGCGGTATTATTCGATGAATCTACTGTTGACCAAGGATTTTTGCCCCACATACCATACACGGTGACGTGAAATCGGAGGCAAATCTCCTAGAATTAGCGATTTTTCTTAAAAAAGGCCGAATTCAACCCGGAACACATAGTACCAATCCTTGGTTCTCACCGTTCCAGGGCGGTCCTGAGTTTTAACCTCATCGTCGAAATGACGCATGTGATCGCTCGCAACTTGGGCATGAAGGGTCACGCCGTCAAGCACTTTGCGATTCGCGTAAATCGACCATTTCCAGTCGTCCTGGTTGAAATGATCCGGGTTCGCCGCCACCGATGAATCGGTATAGAAGAACGGATTTTCAGATTCAGCGTTCAGGGGCAGGGGCAACAGCTTGTCGTACGGAAGCGCGATGGAATTCGTAAACCGCGACTTGAGGTACTCGCCTTCGATCGCAAGGTTGTCAAGCACGCCAAAGGTGGGCAAACGCACGCCAAACATGATCGGCATACGTTCCGAACGCTTCTCGTAATAGAACGGCTGGTTCTCTACACCCAACAGTGCAATTTCACCGTAAACCTTGAACTGGCCCGGCGCAATGCTGGCGTTACCCATGAGCTGGCCCACATCAAGGGACACCATACCCATGGTCTTAAAGCCCTTGAAGGTGTAGTAATCCAACTTGGAGTTCGGCGTGCCATTATCGGTTGCACTAATGATGATTTCATTGGTGTTTGGGTCTACCGTTCCAATCGCAGGATCACCATCCGCGCGAACACGCGAGTCGTTACGAGCATCGCCGGGGCCGAAATAATCGAAACCTGGCTTGCTGCGATCGGACAACTCAAGCGGAAGATCGGTATCGGTGTTATAAGCATTGATACGAGTCTTCGGCGCGATGACTGAACTGCGCTTCAGGGGGATACCGTGTGACCACACAACGCCTGCGCCCATCGTAAAGAAGGGTGTAGGGGTGTAGGTCGCCAAATAGCCCGGGGTCAAGTTATGGGTCGGCTGAAAATCACGCTCCATAAAAAGCGTGACCTCATGTTTGAGTTTTCCGCCCATCATGGGGAGGTGAAGCTTGAGGCCCTGAGCCATATAGCTTGCGGAATTCAAATAGGACCAACCGCCTGTCACCAAGTAGCCAGGATACGTGCCACTGCGGTAGAGGTATTCTCCGAGGTTGGCAGAATTTGGGTTGTACTTGTTGGGGAACAAGCCAAACTGCAAACGAGCCGAGGGGTCTTCGGGATCACCAAAGGCGTAAATCGCTTGCGCTTCACCCACACCGGGGCCGAAACGAACGATACGAGTACCCGGCGTGCTTTGCTCGGGAAGAGGGTACCAGAACAAGCCGCCGATGGTCATCCGTACGGTCAATCGCTCGTCCTGAATGCCCGCGGTCGTGAGGTACACGCCCGTGCGGGTAATGGACTGGTCGGCGGCGTCGAATCCCTTCAACTCGCCTTCCTTGATCTGACCGAAATCGATGACCGTCGTGACCCGCTTGGGGAGCATGACAAGTTCAGCCTGCGTTGTTGCTGCGGCCGCGAGAACCGCGGCAGCAACCATAACGTGGGGCCGAATGGCTTCTTTAAGGTTTTTGATGTTCATTCGGAAGCTCCCTTAGATTCCGAATTCCAGACGGAACACGTAGTACCAGTCTTGAGGACGCACGGTCCAGGGGGAGTAGGAGTTGATCGCGCCCACGCTCGGGTGGCGCAAGTGATCGCTGGCGGCCTGAGCGTAGACGGTGACGCCGTTTACGATTTTACGGCTGCCGTACACAGACCACTTCCAGTCGTCACGCGTGAAGTTGTCTTCGTTGAGCGCCACGGCGGAGTCCGAGTAGGTGAACGGGTCGACACCGATCGGCAGAGGAATCGGGTTTTGTTCTTCGAAGGCGGCACCGATGTTATTCGGGAACTTGTTCTTGTAGTACTCGACTTCCACCGCAAAGCGATCCAGCAAACCGAAGGTGGGAATGTTCAAGCCCATCATCATCGGCATACGCTCGCTGCGCTTCTCGTAGTAGTAGGGCTGGTTTTCGATACCGAGCAGAGCGGTTTCAGTATAGAGTTTGAAATCGCCCTTGCGAATTTCATCAACACCCAGCAACATGCCGACGTCCAACGAAGCGCGGCCCATAGCCTTAAAACCACGGTAGCTGTAGTAGCCCTGAGCCACGTTGCTGTCAGCGAGGTATGAACCCTCGTCCGCGTAGGGCAAGCCGGTCGCCTTGTTGTAGGCATTGCGGTAGTTCTTGGGCGAAAGCACCTTCTTGGGCTTGATGGGAATGCCATGCGCCCACACAACGCCAGCGCCGAGTTCAACAAAGGGAACCGGCTTGTAGCTCACTTCATAACCCGGCGAAAGATCATGCGCGGGTTCGATGTTACGCTCCATGTAGATGCTCACGCTGTGGCGGAGTTTGCCGTCGAGCATGGGCATTTGAAAGCGGACACCCTGCGCGAGGTAGCTCGCCGAGTTCAGGAACGACCAACCACCGGACATCAAGTAACCCGGGTACGCACCGCTGCGATACAGATATTCGCCGAGGTTGGTCGCATCGGAGTATTTGTGAGGGAACAAACCGAACTGCAAGGTGGCAGACGGGTTTTTCGGATCTTCGCCGAAGGAGTAGATACCCTGCGCCTGACCCACGCCAGGGCCGAACTGAATGATACGGGTTTTAAAGGATGAACCTTCGGGAAGCTGATACCAGAACAGACCGCCGATGCTCATGCGGAAGGTCAGGCGATCGTCATACGTGCCTGATTCTGTGAGGTACACGCCGGTGCGCGTGATGACCTGATCTTCAGCGCGGCCGAGGTACTGGCCGTTATCCCACGTTTCGCCACTCACAATCTGGCCGAAATCGATATTTGTACCGATTTTGACGGGATGCCGGACCAGCTCCGCTTGTGTTGTCACGGCTCCGACGATGCCGGCGATAACGGCGATTTTAAGCAATCTTGCGGCGTTAGGTTTCATTTCCGTGTACCCTTCCTCTTTATTCGAGCAGGCTAAATCGCCTGATTGTGGCGGTTCAACCTAGTTTTTGGTTTTTAGAACATACGGGCAAGCCCGGTTAAATATCTGTAAAATTATTGCTTTTTATCTTAATTGATGCTGAAAAGACCAAATAATCTTGGTTTACGGACGGCAAACAAGACGCTAAATTTGGCCATGGCCAGAATTCTCCCCGACGTCTCCCGCACTTTTGCCGAATACCTGCTTCTCCCCGGCCTGAGCCGCAAGGAGCACTCCCCCCGCAATGTGACACTCGCAGCACCCATGGCGGCCTACCGCCGTGGCGAATCGAGCCGATTCCACCTCAACGTTCCCGTGGTATCGGCCAGCATGCAGGCCGTCTCGGGTACCGAAATGGCGATCGCCTTAGCACGCCAAGGCGGGCTCGCCTTCGTGTTCTGCTCCCAGTCGATCGAAAATCAGGCGGCGATGATCGCCAAAGTGAAAGCCCATAAAGCGGGTTTCGTCCGGAGCGACACCACGGTTCACCCGGCTTCTACGCTCCGCGATTTGTTGGCCACGCGTAAACGCACCGGCCACTCGACCGCTGCCGTCACTGAAGATGGCACCAACGCCGGCAAGTTCTTGGGCATCATCACCGAGAAGGACTTCTGGGAATACGAGGATAACCTCGACACCCCGGTGTCCGATCACATGACCCCCCTCGAAAAAGTCATTCATGGCCGCGTGGGCATCACCCTGACAGAGGCCAACCGCCTCTTGCACCGCCACAAAAAAGAATGTCTGCCCGTGCTGGAGCACGATGGCCGCCTCAATTCATTAGTGTTCAAAAAAGATTATGTCGATCACATGAATAACCCGAACGAACTGCTCGATGCTGAAAAGCGTTTGGCCGTTGGTGCGGGCATTAACACGCACGACTACAAAGAACGCGTCCCCGCACTCGTGGAAGCTGGCGTTGACGCCCTGGCGTTCGACTCCTCAGATGGCTACTCCGAATTTCAAAAAGAAGCCGCCTTGTGGATCCGTGAACGATACGGCGACAAGGTTGTCGTGGGGGGTGGGAATGTGGTGTCCGCCGAAGGGTTCCGGTACCTCGCGGAAGAGGCCCAACTCGACTTCGTTAAGGTGGGCATCGGGGGTGGGTCCATTTGCATCACGCGTGAACAAAAGGGCATCGGCCGCGGCCAAGCGTCCGCACTCATGGATGTGGTCGCCGCGCGCGACGAACTGTACCAACGCACCGGGCGCTACGTGCCGCTCTGTTCTGACGGCGGCCTCGCCAACGACACCCAGATCATCATCGCTTTGGCGATGGGCACCGACTTTGTGATGATGGGTCGCTACTTCGCCATGACAGCCGAGAGCCCCACACCGAAGGTTTCCATCGGCAACCGCATGTACAAGCCCTACTGGGGCGAAGGCTCGAACCGCGCCCGCAACTGGCAACGTTATTCGGATGAAGGCGGCGACGCAAGCTCCGGCGGCAAACTCAAATTTGAAGAAGGCGTAGACGGTTACGTGCCCATCGTGGGCACGGTTCCCGAAGTTTTGGGTGTGACCCTGGCCAAGCTGCGTGCCACCATGTGCAACCTTGGCTCGCTCGCCTTACGCGAGTTTACCGACAACGCCGTGCTCACGCTCGTGTCAGAACAAAGCATCGTCGAAGGTGGGACGTCGACCATCATTCGCCCCGAATCGGCACTCGGCGATCGCGAATAATCATCGTGTGTATAACGGCCGCAGGCGGGTTTCACGAAAACCCAACGCGGGCGAGTCATAAAAAAACCCGGTGTCCCGAGACCTTCAAGTCTCGAGACAACCGGGTTCCCCGGGCTTCCGGGTCAAGCTGCGAAACCCCTTTCGCAGCCGTTTCTCTCCCCCACAGCATCGACCCTCAAACCACAGTATTCGAGTCGTCGTCTGAATGGGAACATATCCGGATTACCGCTAGTCTAGCCACAATGCGCACATCAATTGCGGGGATTATTTGTCCTCGCGATTTTAACCTCATTTGAGAGGCGCGCGCGGGGTCCACCCGCGAAATGGCGGGCGCGCGATCGTCCAAAAACGCAGTGGTTTATGACGATTTGTGGTTCGAGCACCCCACAAATCGACCCGAAGGCCGCCCAGCACCCTCCGGGTTCAAATTGTCCCCGCAGAATGCAGGGTCTCCCCCTGCCTCGCTCTCATCCAGTATGTATGATCTGCTTATGGCCCCCGGACTCGATAAACGCCCCAACCTACTCCAGTACCTCGACTATCGAGCGTTTTTGGCAGACTATACGCATTGGCGCCGCGAGTCGGACCCTGCCTTTTCGCAACGGACCTTCGCCAAAGAAGCCGGGCTTCCCGCCTCGAGTTCAAGTCTTTTGCCGGCGATCATCAAAGGCCGTCGCAGCCTCAGCCAAAACCTGCGGGTGAAGTTTGCCAAGGCATTGAATCTGCCCGAACGCGAAGGGTTGTACTTCGACCTGCTCGTTCAATTCAATCAAGCCAAGGGTATGACCGAGAAGAACTTTTTCTTCTCGCAGTTATCAAAGTTCCGCACGTCCCGGGCCCATATCATGAGTGAAAACCAATTCGAGTTTTTCTCGAAATGGTATTACGGCGCCGTTCGTAATTTTTTCAGTATGGAAACGCGGGAAAGAAGTCCGGTCGTCATCGCGAACCGGCTTTTCCCCGCCGTATCGCCCGAGCAGGTCGAAGACGCGATCCGATTGTTGCTCGAACTCGATTTAATCAAACGGACCGCTAACGGATATACCGTGACGGATAGGCATATTTCAACTCCCAAGGATGTGCAGGCGCGTGCCGCTCGCGAAAACCTTTTGGAGCTGACACGGATGTCAATGGAATTGCTTGAGAAGACACCCCCTGAACTGCGCCAGTACAACGCGCTCATGTTCACCGTGTCCGCTGGGGGGTTCGCCACCGTGAAAGAACGCGTGCGGTCTTTCTTAGAAGAACTCCGTGAGATTCTCGATCGCGATCAAAACGAAGATCGTATTTACAGCCTCACCTTACAGCTATTCCCGAACAGCCGCTTACCCGAACTGGGCCCCGCGGCCTCATCACCCTCGGCCGCACCAGCCCCCAAAGGCAGGAGAGAGACGCCTCAGGTCGGAGCCAAGGCATGACGCCTTTGCGCCAAAGGTTATGGCGGCATAAGGCACCCGCCGTGCTCGCGCTTGTCCTCGCTGCCACCGCAGTCGGGCTGGCCGCCTGCAACTTTGGCGAACAAACGGCGGGAGGCAGTTCAGAGGTCGACAACCCCGTGGTGGTTGCGCTGATCGACGTCAACGGTGATCGGCTTTCTGTCACCGGTTCACTGAGTTTATTCTTGGCCGATCAAAGCCCCGCGCTGAATCCTGCACCGCGCCTCGAAATCAGGTTGGAGAACGTCGACTCTATTGTCATCAACGCGAAGACGCTCGCCACCGCCGGATTGGCCGATAGCGTGCGCTCCTTCAATCTCTATTTGCAAAGCGAAGATTCCTCAGGATCATTCCTGCAAAACCTCACCTATGATCCGGCGACTAAAACATTCACGCGTGGTGACAGCCTGCCCATCAAAGCCTTGAACCTTACGGTTTCGCCCCTCACCCGCACCGAATCGGTGATCCAAGGCGGTGGCGACACCACGGGCATGAACCGCATCATCATCCCCGGGTCTCCGTTCCAGGCGGTGTTGGTCGACAGCGTGTTCGTATTTGAGGCCATCCCCCCAGGTGTCTTTCCGATTCACATGCTGACACCTCAAGGGTATGAGTATCCCTTACCGGAGAATATGAATACCCAAGAGCCGCGTTACCATCGAGTCAACGCGGATACCACGCCCATCTCCCGCCATCAAGCGCCGACCGTGAACGGATTCACCGCCAATGCGGGAGTAGACCGTTCGGTATTTTCGGGGGCCGAAGCGACGCTCTCAGGTGAAATTGCCGGTGTCCGGTCCGATGACAGACGACTGGCCATCTTGTGGCGCCAGCTCACGCCGGCCAATCCAGCCACCGGGTTCGCGTTCATCGAACGCCCCACCAAACTCACGACTAAGGTGTTTTTCCCGCGCACCGGAGCGTACACCTTCGAGATCACCGCCGTCTTGGGCAATCAGCAAACCACCGATACCGTCACCATTGGCGTGCAATCCTCACCAGAAAACCCCGTGTTCATCGAACCCGGTTTGGCAGACACCTTGCGGTGGTATGATTTCTTCAAGGTGATTTGGCAGGGTTACCGTCACGAGACGTTGAACCTGGAATTCTCCCGCGACAGCGGGGCCACCTGGGTCGGACACCCGTTCTTGTCGGGCATCCAATCACGGCCGGGGTTTAACGAACGGTACTGGCAGCCAATGCCTCAGACCATGGATCTCGCGCCCGACACCAATTGCTTCTTGCGCTTGACCTACCTCGACTCGACGGTGACCAAAAGTCAGCGCTTCGTCATTCGCTACCGCTGATCTTACCGACGCGGACGGCGCGACAGCGGCACGTCGAGGATTTCTTTCACGATCAAGGCCTCACGCAGACGACGTGGATCTCTTAAATCCGGCAACGCCAACCGCGTGCCCCCCTGAACCACAACGGTGGGACGTGAGGCCACGGGCACAAGCGGTTTGGAGACAATCGAGCGTTGGGGGGGGGTGGGCGCGCGCATGCGCATGATCGCGAGCCTCTCGTGTTCTTTATCCGTCGCGGTTTGTGCGCGCGCCGGTAGAGGCGTCTCTTGGGGTCGCGGTGATTGCTCGCGTAGAACCGGTGGCGGCCGAGGGGTTTCTTGCGGTTGCGGGATCGTAGGCGGAGGGACTTCGGAACGCGGAATTTTCAAACCCAGGTCGCGTGCCAATTGGTCGAAGATATCGCGACCAAGGCTCGGCATCTTCTCGACGTAGGGCTCCTCGCGCGATGTGGAATCGGAGG
>JBIIWL010000038.1:0-11006 GCA_044338885.1 Fibrobacteria bacterium | reverse complement strand
TACCGATGCCCCGCAGGCGCTGGACGTCGATGCCGTGATGCGCGCCTTTGCGGCGCTACGCGGCGCCTAAGACGCGCGTTTGCCCTCAGGCCCGAACCCACTGGGGGCCTTGGGACCTTACGGTTTGGCGAGAGGGGCGCGCCGGGCCGCGGCCGTGGCATCAGGCGCGGCCAGCGGGGTATAACTGACCAGATCACCGGCGGCGTCGAGCACGACGTTATAGGTCGAAGCCACCGTGCCCTTGATCGTACGCACCTGCAAATTGAACCCGGTCGAGTCGATCGAGCCTTGCGTGGTCGAGCTGTCGCCGTTGCGGAACGACGTGGTGGTCGACATCAAACCCGCGAAGCCCGGCTGACCAACCAAAACCGGCGTCGAGGGCAAGAAGTGGGACACGTTGCTGAACAAGTCGCCGGCGCGCCAATATTTGGCTACGCTGTAGCCGGCCAAGCGATGCGTAGCCATACGATCGGGAATGGGCCCCAGCAACATCTTATAGACCGCGGAGAACGTGATCATAGAATCACGGAGCGCAAACACAGTATCCACGGTCATCAGCGCCGTATCGTTGCCGACGAGCAAGCCACTCGTATTCGCACCCTTAAACGTGAAGGTCACATTGCGGCCATTGTTCAGCCAGCGCTGTTCCTGATAGCTCAACTGAGCGAGACTGTCGATACCGCCGGGGAGCTGACGATACGTCGCCCGCAAACTTGAATGCATGCGTGACAAGGTCGGCTGGGACTGAGGGTTGCGCACGCGGAAGAACAAATCGACCACGCCGCTGGCCTCGCTGGTCCACAACTTGCGATCCCAATCGGCATCCTTGACCGAAGTCCACGAAAGGGTATCGCCCGTGGGGCCGCGCAAGAGTAATTCGAACTCTTCGGGAACCGCCTGCGGGTCGGCGTACGCGCCTTCGGGCCCGTAGATCTTAACCCATTTGCGATGCGTCCCGCCATCGACCAGCGTGATGGTTTGGTATTCGGCCTGATCCATCGTCCCCGTCGCGTTCGTATTGCGAAGGCGGTAAGCCTGGCGCGCACCAGTCGGTAGGCCGGTCACAGGATCCGTAAACCGAATGACACCGCGGTAATCGAGCGGCATGAGATATTTGCCGGGGTTGGCCAAGATGGAATCTAAAAGTTTGGAAATCGCGGCATCATCTCCGAGATTGATCTGGCTCATATCTCCCAAGTACTGGGTCATGACCGTATCACGGCGGATGCTTGTGGCGGTGGAGTCGTAAGCGTAGGCCCAAATGCGCCCGAAGAGATAAGCCTCCAGCACGCGCCTCTGATTGGTATCCACGGTCCACAGCGACATGTCGAGGGTATCGATGTCCCCAGACGAAACGCGACCGCTCTTACCGAGCACGGCCAGTTTCGCGCCTGGCGGCGTGATCTGCAACGAATCAAGCGAGGGCAATTGTGGCATCGGCGGGGTAATGACGGGCACTTGCTCCCAATCGCCAACCGTCGCGAAGTCGCTGACCGCGACACGGCCAAGCGGGGTCACCGTGTTGGGGAAGTCTTCGGCACCGCCGGGGACAACAAGGGTATCGCCCCCTGTCAGCATACAGGCGGAGAGCACGCTCGTGAGCGTAAATGCCTGGGCCGCTGCGACGAAGCGACCAAACGCCGTGGTCATGATTTTCCTTTGCGAATCCTCACGCGGCGCGACTTGGGGAAGAGCTGGACTGAAAGTTGTAAAATCATTTCAGGGTCCGTATCCTTTTCGATCAGGTCGAGCATTTCCTTGCGGAAGTTTTCGGCGCGCTCCATCAACTTTTTGCGGGTCTCTTCGCTCACCATGATCAACATGGTGGAAATGTGACGGTCCGCAGGCCCAAACTTAAAAGGAACTTCGGAAGCCTGCAAAATCCATTCGCGATTCAAACGCCTGACAAGGGCCGAAAGGGTCGGGGGAGGCTCCACAAACTTCTGGGTCACATGGTAGCGGCCACCGCTTCCGCGGATAATTAAGCCCCATTCTTCCAAATCTTGCACGTATTTGCGAACCAAGGCCGGTGCCATTGGGGGCTCAAGAAATTTACCCAATGTTTCGCAATCGCCATGAAAATCAAACGCGTTAACCGCGCAACGAACGAGAGAATAACGGTAATCTTGGTAATACTTGACGAGCGACGGGCTGAAGCGCGCGAAGCGGCTACGGTTGCGGCGCTGGAGGAGGTCTTGGTAGAGCTCTTGACGATCGGCGTCGCGACGGGCCTGTCCAAACTCGGAGAGGCGATAAAAAAATTCGGTTTCTTGTTCGTTGAGCGTGAACACGGGGGCCATTTTGGCAGCCATGTTGCGGCTCAAGGTGCGCTTGCCGATGATGACGTCGAGGAGGTATCCCGGGTTGCTGATGCCGGCGTCGCGAGCAAATTTCCGGTAAGAATAGTCGGGGCTTTGGGCCTTTAGAGCCTCGAAGGCGGCCTTCAGAAACGCCCGAAAGTCATCGTATTGATAGACGTTGGGGCGAGCCGGTGTTTTTGAGCCAGCTTCCATTCTTCCTTTAGTGCAAACGCTGTGGCGTTTTTAAAACTCATGCTGAGAAAAGCAAGCCCCGCCGTCCTTCAGGACGGCGGGGCATTGAGGCCGAAACGCGGAATCCGGTCCTCTGCCGGGAGGCACTCCTAGGCCCCCGCCCAGTTGTGCCTCCCTTCCCCCTCCCCAATTCGACCTCTTGCGAGATCTGCATTGCGAGGATGTTCTCTTCTCCGCAATTCCAATGTATTGGTTTAGGGGCCCTGCGGCAATGACTATTTAAACCATAGATAACGCCGTTTAACCTATTTAAACCCATTATTACGCAATTTAAGGCCTTTTTAGCCCCCACGATAACAGCATCTTTTGGTTTTTTGGATAACGCTTTCCCTTCAAATTTTGCGAATTTTGGCCATAGGGGCCCCTATGGGGGTAACAGCGGTAGGCGAAAGCGGTTGAGGCGAATATGTTGATTACACCCTTAAGGAGGCCAAAATGGATATGGATATCGGCATTTCGAAATCAGACCGTCAGAAAATCGCCACCGGACTTTCACACGTGCTCGCGGACAGCTACACGTTGTATTTGAAGACGCACAATTTTCATTGGAACGTGACAGGCCCAATGTTCCAGACCTTGCACTTAATGTTCGAGACGCACTACACCGAGCTCGCCTTGGCTGTTGATGTGATTGCGGAACGCATCCGCGCCTTGGGTCACACGGCACCAGGAACCTACAAGGCCTTTGAAAAATTATCGTCCATCACGATGGAAGATGATATCCCCAAAGCGACCGACATGATTCGTTCACTGGTGAAAGGTCACGAGGCGGTCGCAAAGACCGCGCGCAAAGCCCTCGCCGATGCCGACGAAGCGAACGATCAACCGTCAGTTGATCTCATGACGCAGCGTTTGCAGGTGCACGAAAAAACCGCGTGGATGTTGCGGTCGTTGTTGGAGTAAAATGGAGGTAGGGGCGACCTATTGGTCGCCCTAGCAACGACCAGATCAACCATCATCCGCAGGGCGACCTATTGGTCGCCCTAGCAACGGCCAGATCAACCATCATCCGCAGGGCGACCTATTGGTCGCCCTAGCAACGACCAGATCAACCATCATCCGCAGGGCGACCTACTGGTCGCCCTGGCAACGACCGGCATGCCCATCGATGATAAACCGCGATCGTGATATAGGGCGACCAGTAGGTCGCCCTTACGATACGCCCTTGATCTTCTCCACGATCGCGCTGGTGGATAACCCTGGCACCTTTTCGACGATGTAAATGCGGCCGCCGTGTTTGATCACAGTGGGCGCCTCAATGCAGTCGCCCCCATATTCCGAACCGTTGACATGCACATCCGGGCGGATCTCTTCTAAGAACGGCATCGGCACGTCTTCATCGAAGATGTGCACGTAATCGACACAGCGCAGAGCGAGCAACATGCGAGCGCGGTCTCCTTCGCCGATGAGCGGACGATCTGCCGACTTATACCGCTTCACCGAGGCGTCGCTATTGACCCCGACGATGAGCACGTCGCCTTGGCGACGCGCGCTCTCCAAAATGTGGAGATGGCCGGCGTGCAATAAATCGAACGAACCGTTGAGCGTGACGATGCGCTTACCCTGCGACCGCAAGAGTGCCGCTAACGCCGCGAGACGCTCGCGCGTCACAAGGCGCGAGCCCTCGAGGGCATCGTGCAAGATTTCTTCGCGCGTGACGGTGGCGGTGCCGAGTTTGGCCACCACGATGCCGGCTGCGCGGTTGGCGATTTCAACGGCATCGCGCGGCGTGGAGCCCGTGGCGAGCGCCAGCGTGAAGGCGGCGACGACGGTATCGCCCGCACCCGAGACGTCGAACACTTCGCGCGCCGCCGTGGGCATGTGAAAATGCGCACCGCTCTCGCGATCAAACAGGGCGATACCCGCAGGGCCTAAGGTCAAAAGCACATGTGAGTTCAGTTGCACACGCAGGGCGTCGCCGACGGCTTTGATGTTTTCGGCGGTCGCCTCGCGTTCGGACCACCCGAGCAGACCGAGCGATTCTTTCCAATTGGGCGTGACGTAATCAGCGCCGTGATAGCGGGGGCCATGTTGGGGGCGGGGGTCGAGGACGACGGGTTTACCGGCCGCACGGGCCTCGCGGATGAGCGCTTGCGTCAGGGGGGCGGTGAAGAACCCTTTGGCGTAGTCGGAGAGCACCACGGCGGCGGTCGTGGGGAGCGCGTCGCGAAACGCCGTTAGGATGGCGCCTTCGGTCTCGGGGGACACATCACGCGTGTCTTCACGGTCGAGACGCAGCAGTTGTTGACGTTGGCCGACCAGGCGCGTTTTGACCATGGTGGGGCGACCGTCGGAGAACGGTTGCACGGTAACGCCGTGCGCTTCGCACAGCGTGGCGAACGAGAGACCCGCACTATCGCTTGGGTCATGTAGGGCGAAGAGCACGGGCGCCCCACCGAGCGAGGCGATGTTGGCGGCCGTATTGGCCGCCCCGCCGAGCACGCGCCGGGTTTTATCCGGGTCGATACGGAGGATGGGGACCGGCGCTTCGGGCGAGAGGCGCGAGCAGTCGCCAGTGAGGTATTCGTCGACCATGCAGTCGCCGAGCACGAGGATCTTGGCGCCGGTGAAGGCGGAGAGGGCGTCACGAGAGTCCATAGACTGTCAATTCTATCAAAATCAGGCGCGGCGCGACAGCGTGATGGTGGACTGAAGCCCCGGAAATGGGCGCAAACCGCACAAGAATTAGATTCAGCGCATGAGGCGGTCCTCAAAACAATCCATCAGCGCCCGCCTCGTCGGCCTCGCGTACCTGTTTTCGTTGCTCTTTCCTCATTTTTTGACCGTCACCCACATTCATGACGGTGGCGCGGCCGACCATCACCACACGCGCATGAGCCTCCATGATGTGGCCCTAGAGCGCGCGGTTCTTGAACTGATTCCGGAAGGCCAGCCGCGCGGTGAGGCCGCACACGCCCCTAAGCCGCGCCTGGAGTCCCGCGAGGGACGAGAGGGACAAGGATCACCTCACCTCGATGGCCTGCGTGTGACCGATCCCGACAACACCGCACACACGCATGGGCGCGACTTACCGAATCTGCCGACTCTTGACGCCACGGCAATTGTGTTGCCGGAATCAGCGCTCGTCTTAGAAGTGCAGGCCATCGTGCCGGAATTTGTACCGGCACTGGCGATACTCGCCTCCCCCGCCCGCGCGCCACCGCGCGCGTAGGCCCGATACTCCCACCCCCCAGAAATCCTTGGCCAGAATCACCATGTGATTCATGGCATTCGATATCGCGTTCCCGAGGGCGCGATGTCATCCACATTTTGCAGGCTCCCGCAAGGGCGCCGGAGTATTTCACGTGAACCATCACACACACTTTTTGTATTCAATCGCACTGGTCGTGACGGGGGCATTCACCGCTTTCGCGCACGAAGACTCAACGGTCATCGACTTGCCCGAGCATCACGCGCATGGCGTCAAACCATTCACCGCCGCATCGAGCCAAACGATTCGTGATCGCGATTTGGCGACGCGGACGATTCTCAAGCCCGCCGACTTACTCAAAGTGACGCCGGGGCTTTTCGTGGGTCAACATGCGGGCGGCGGCAAAGCGAATCAATACTTCTTGCGCGGCTTTGATATCGACCACGGTACGGACCTCGCTTTATGGGTCGACGAACTTCCTGTGAATATGGTCAGCCACGGACACGGCCAAGGCTATGCCGATTTGCACTTCGTGATTCCCGAACTGTATGACCGCGTCGAAGTGCGGAAAGGCCCTTACGATGCACACGATGGCGACTTCGCGACAGCGGGTTCTGTTCGTTTGCGAAGCCGTGAACGCTTTGACGAAAGGTTCACAGAGTACCGTTTAGGCGCCTACAACACACACCGTTTCCTCGGCGTGTTCAGCGCCCCCGATGCGGCAGGCGCGCCCGTGCTGGCAGCGGAAATTTTACGCGACGATGGCCCCTTCGTAAACCCCGAAAAGCTCAATCGCTACAATCTGTTTTGGCGGAACACATTCGCTGCAGTCGACACGCGCCGCGTCGACCTAACACTGATGAGTTATGGAAGCGGCTGGAATGGGTCCGGTCAAATTCCCCTACGCGCGGTGCAAGCCGGATCACTTGATCGGTTCGGCGCCGTGGACCCGACCGAAGGGGGAAATACCCAGCGCCATAGCGCGATGCTCCGCGCTCGCGGGCCAGGCACGCGGCACGGTTCAGAGTGGGACGTGTCAGCCTATCTCATTCGGTATGACTTTGCGCTCTATTCGAACTTCACATTTTTTGCTGGCGACTCAGTCAACGGTGATCAGTTCGTGCAAACTGATCACCGCACGATTGCCGGGTTTCGAGCCGGTCTAACCGATGAACATCAGGTGCTCGGATTACAGGGCCGCTCCTCGCTAGGAGCAACACTCCGTGCGGATGATATCGAAAATGAACTTGGTCCTTCGGTGGCGCGTAAACAAACCGGCAAGATCGTGGATGCAAACGTGAGTCAATCCTCACTTGGTGTGTTTGCCCAAGAGGATTTGACCGTTTTGTCATGGCTACGAGTGGTCGCAGGACTCCGTGCCGACTACTTCGGATTTTCGGCCGAGGACAAGTTGGAAGACCCTGCCGATTCGGCGCCGCGTAGTTCAGGCATGCGCTCGGCCACGCAAATCAGCCCGAAAGCCAACCTAATTTTGGGCCCATTTTATAAAACCGAACTCTACCTCAACTATGGCCATGGGTTTCATTCCAACGACGCGCGCGGTGTTGTGCGCTCGCCCGATGCTGTCACACCGCTTGCACGCGCCATCGGGTACGAAGTCGGTGCGCGCTCGAAGATTCTACCGCACGTCGAACTCTCGGCCGCTGTCTGGCGTCTCGATATCGGAAGCGAGCTGGGGTGGGTGGGTGACGCCGGCGACACCGAGGCCAGCGACGCCACAGAACGCACAGGCGTAGACTTTGAAGTACGGGCGACTATCCTGCCGGGGCTTTACGCCGACCTTGATGTGACTCACAGCAAAGCCGTGTATCCGGGTAGCGGGGATGTAGTCGCACTTGCGCCACGGCTCACGGCCACCGGCGGCGTGACCTATGAGCGCGGCGGTTTGCGAGGGAGCATTCGCGCGCAGCACTTGGCCGACCGCGCGGCCACGGAAGACGAATCGTTAACTGCAGAAGGCTATACGCTCTTGGACGCCAGTGCGGCGTATCGCTGGCGTAACCTGGAGGCGCGAGTCGATGTGGCCAATCTTTTCAATACGGAGTGGCGTGAGGCGCAATTCGCCAACGAGTCGCGCCTGCACAGTGAGCCAGCACCTGTGGAAGACATCCACTTTGTTCCCGGCACGCCGCGCCAGGTGCAAGGCAGCCTGCGCGTGTACTTCTAACTTGTTTCGCCCTTACAAGGCCAACCGCCGTGCGAGGGCCAACAGCTCGGGGTCGAGCGGCTTCTTTTTGCCGACCGCATCCGCCAGCGGGACGAGCACCATCTCATTGCCGACGATGCCGACCATCTTGCCGGTCTCGCCGGCAATGGCCGCACGCACCGCCTGCGCCCCAAGGCGCGTCGCCAGCAAGCGCTCGCGCGCGGTCGGCGTACCGCCACGCTGAATGTGGCCGAGCACCGAGACGCGGTACTCGTCCCCGCCGAGGGTCCACAACTCGTGTGCGAGCGTGGCCGCGCCACCGGGGAACGCGCCTTCCGCCACCACGATGATGCTACTGGTCTTCCCGGCGCGGCGCCCTTTGTGCAAGCGCGCGAGCAAGGCGGGAAGGTCAGGCGTTTCTTCGGGCACCAACACTTCTTCGGCTCCCCCGCCAAGGGCAACTTGCAGGGCGATGAACCCCGCGTCGCGCCCCATCACCTCCACCAAGAAGTACCGCTCGTGCGAATCGGCGGTGTCCCGAATTTTATCGATGGCCTCAAGCGCCGTGGTGACGGCGGTGTCATACCCAATCGTTTCATCCGTCCCGTACAAATCGTTATCGATGGTGCCGGGCAATCCGAGGATCTGACCATCCCAATGTTCGGCAAGTGCCATGGCCCCGCTAAGCGATCCGTTGCCACCGATCACCACCAGCGCATCCACGGCATGAGCGCGCAAGGTTTCAGCAGCCTTCACTCGACCTTCGACCGTTGTGAATTCGGGGCACCGCGAGGTCCGTAAAAATGTACCGCCGCGTTGCAATATGTTCGAGACGTCGCGCGGCCCGAGCGGATGCACCGCATCATCGATCAACCCGTAATACCCGCGCTGCACGCCGACCACCGCGTGGCCGAGCGACGATGCTTCACGCACCACCCCGCGGAGCGCCGCGTTCATGCCGGGCGCATCGCCTCCACTGGTTAACACTGCAAATCTTAAGTGTGCCATTGTCCCCTCCTTGTCCTCTATGATGAAGCATACGCATTTTATTCGCCCGCACCGCAACACCGTATGATCCGCACAAGCGCTCTTCGTTCACTACAAGGACCGCGCATTTATGTTGGAATCGCGTTTGTGTACGGGGAATTTTGCCGATGACTCCGACTTTTATTCGCAAACGCGTAACAAAGAGGACGTGCGCGCGACTAAGACCGCAAAGCACACGTGCGGACGTGTGTGCCGCGCTACCTTCTCCATACCCCCACTCACCTCGAGGTCATCATGAACGCACTCGTTTCAACCGGCAACAAAATTCTCGACGTCTCGCGTTTGTTCGCGTGGCTCCCGCCACTGCTGGCCCGCGTTACAGTGGGTTGGGTTTTCTTTCAGGCCGGCCTGGGTAAGATCAACAACATCGACAACGTGATCGGATTCTTTACCAGCTTGAATCTACCGGCACCTGTCTTTCACGCACACTTTGTCTCGTGGATCGAATGCAGCGGCGGGTTACTACTCATCGCCGGCCTGGGCACACGACTAATCTCTATTCCCCTTTCCATCATCATGATCGTCGCCTTGCGCACTGCAGGAGCCGATGAGGCCACAAGCTTCTCCGCTCTCACGGGTATGACCGACTATCTCTACCTCGTTGTGCTGGTCTGGTTGCTGGTGGCGGGGCCGGGCAAAATGGCCTTGGATCACCTGGTGGCCCGGCGGTTTCGGCAGTAAACCGGGATCGGGGCCGCAGATCGTACTGAAATCGGCGGAACCAAATTCGCCAGAAGTCACGGTTTCCCCCCTCCCCTAGGGAGAGGGGGTAGGGGTGAGGGCACCCCCACGCCCTAGGGGCCTAAGGCGCGCGGGGAGGCGTGGGCACCCCCCCAAAAAAACTCTTCACCCCCCGCTTGACACTGAATTAGAATCATTCTAAACTCTGTGTATGGCCGCGTTACTCACCAAGCACCGCGAAACCGTCTTAACCGTGGTTCAGTCCAGTAAGGACCACCCCACGGCCCGGCAGGTATTCGACCGCTCGCTCAAGCGCGATCCGCGCCTGAGCATGGCCACGGTGTACAATTCGCTCAACTTCCTCACCACCGGCGGCTACATCCGCCGCATGGAAGCCGGCGACGAGGGCACGCGTTACGACGGTATCTTGGCCCGTCACGACCATCTCGTATGCCGCACCTGCGGTCGCATCGATGATGTGGATATGCTGCCTTCCGAGAAACTCAAGCTCGCCCAGTTCCCCAACTTTCAGGTGGAAGAGGTTTCTCTCCGCGTGATCGGTCTGTGCGCCGCCTGCCGCAAAGCGGGTAAAGAGGTTCAGGAAGCCCGCCACTTGTTGCGCACAGGAACCGACTGAAAAAAAATTTACCATTAGATTAGAATTATTCTAAATCTAAATTAAAGTCAAAAAGGAGACCGCTCATGAAAAAGACCGCTTCAAAAACCGCCAAGGGTACGAAAGCCAAGAAGGCGGCCCACGTGGCGACCGCCCAGTCCATCGACATCGGCATCAGCGACGCCGATCGTCGCAAGGTGGCCGATGGGCTCTCCAAAGTGCTCGCCGACACATACACGCTTTATTTGAAGACTCACAATTTTCATTGGAACGTGACCGGCCCCATGTTTCAAACCTTGCACCTCATGTTCGAGACGCAGTACACCGAACTGGCGCTGGCCGTCGACTTGGTGGCCGAACGGATCCGCGCGTTGGGCCACCCCGCGCCCGGCACCTATGCGGCTTACGCCAAACTCTCGTCCATAAAAGAACAAGAGGGCGTGCCCGCTGCCAAAGACATGATCCGCTTACTGGTCGAAGGCAACGAAGCCGTTGCGCGCACCGCACGGGCCGTGTTCCCTGCGGCTGACAAAGCCGGCGATGAACCCACCGCCGATCTGTTGACCCAGCGTCTGCAGGTGCACGAAAAAACTGCGTGGATGCTGCGGTCGCTGTTGGCCGATGGATGATGTCAGGGCGACCAGTAGGTTGCCCCTACCACGACCGCCCCCCCACGACCACACGCCCTGTCCCGTAAGGGCGACCTACAGGTCGCCCTTGATTGACCCCACACATCACACACAACAACGAAAGGCCCTCTATCATGTCAACACTCGTCACCAAACCCGCACC
>JBIIWL010000037.1:0-11026 GCA_044338885.1 Fibrobacteria bacterium | reverse complement strand
AGCATGGCCAGCGTGGCGGGGTCTTGCATGTCGAGCTTGAGGGGGTCGATGTCGATGCCGTGGTTGCGCTTGATTTGCGCGATGGCATCTTGAATCACCGACAAATTGCGCAAGCCCAAGAAGTCCATCTTGAGCAATCCGATTTCTTCGGAGTAGCGCATGTCGTACTGAATCATCGTTTGGTCAGCACCAGGCTGACGGAACAGCGGCGCAAAGTTGACCACGGCCTTGGGCGCGATGATCACCGCCGCCGCGTGCATGCCCGCTTGGCGCACGACGCCTTCGAGGCTGAGCGCGTGTTCCCACAACAGCTTATACGGCTCACCACCTGCGGCGATGGCCCCCATCACCTCCGACAAGTCGGAGGCGTAAGTGTTTTCTTTGTTCTTATCGTCGGGTGGGCGCACCAAGCCTTTGGCGAGGGGCGGAATGACTTTGTTGATGCGTTCGACATCGCGGTGGTCGATGCCGAGCACGCGCGCGACGTCTTTGAGAACCGCCTTCGCTTTGAGGCGCCCGTAGGTCACGATCTGCGCCACCGATTCGGTGCCGTACTTGTCGACCACGTACTGGATCACCTCGGCGCGCCCGCCGTCCGAAAAGTCGGTATCGATATCAGGCATCGACACACGCTCGGGGTTCAAAAAGCGCTCGAACAGCAACCCATATCGGATCGGATCCACGTCGGTGATGCCGATGGCGTAACACACGAGCGAACCCACGGCAGAGCCGCGACCGGGGCCTACAGGAATGTTTCGGTCTTTCGCGGCGTTGATGAAGTCTTGCACGATGAGCATGTAGCCCGCCACGCCCATGTTCTTCATCACTTCAAGCTCATACGTGAGCCGCTCGGTCAGCTCGGCGGTGAGCGTCTCATAACGCGCCTTCAGGCCCTCAGCCGCAAGGTGGGCGAGAAAGGCATCCGAATCGGAAAACTCCGGCGGGATGGGGAACTGCGGCAAGTACAGCGTACCGAACGATATCGTGACGTTGCAGGCGTCGGCCAAACGCGCGGTGTTCTCAAGCGCGCCGGGGTAGCGGCCCAGCAGCGCGGCCATCTCCTCACCTGACCGAATATGATATTGGTCGCTCGGGTAGCGCGGATGATCGGGATCGCCGACCTTTGCGTTGGCCTCGATACACAACAAAATCTCGTGCGCGCGTGAATCCTTTTTGGCCACGTAATGCACGTCGTTCGCGGCGAGCAAATTCCAGCCGGCCTCTTCGTGCAGCTTTAAAAAGAACTTGTTGACCGTGCGTTCGTCTTCCACGCCGTGGTCCTGCACCATGAGGAACACACGATCACGCCCGGCATCCCCACCCTGACCAAGCGAAGCGAGGAACTCTAGGAAATCACGCCCCCTCTGCTCTTGCCCTTTAAGGTATTGCCAACCGGGCTCGCTATCCACATTGGGAACGAGGAAGAACAATCCTTCGGCATACTTGCTGAGCAGTTCGCGATCGACGCGGGGCTTCTGAAAGAACCCTTCGAGGTGGCCGGCGGAACACAGCTGCAATAAGTTGCGGTAGCCGATTTCATTTTCGGCGAGCACTACCAATTGATGCCATACCTTCTCGCCCGGTGCATAACTGACGGTCGTGCGCGCATCGGGCGACACGTACAGGTCACACCCGATGATCGCCTTCAGCCCCGCTTTTTTGGCCGCCGTGTAAAACTCCAACATCCCAAACATGTTGCCGTGGTCGGTCAGCGCGAGCGCGGTCTGCCCCATCGCCTGCGCGGCCTTGATCAGCGCGGGAATGCGCGCCGACGACCGCAGCATCGAATACTCCGAGTGCACATGCAGATGCACAAAGGCCTCCGCCGGAGATTTGGGTAGGGCGGGCGCTTCGGGTGCGGCTTCTAAGGCTGAATCAGGGGCTGACATGGGGAAATTCGGTGAAATTTTGGGAGTTCAGGTTGAACCGGGTGGGGGGCCGGATCCATGTCAACCTAGCATCCGGGGGCGGAGGTCGCAAGCTGTTCAGAGGCCCGAATGGGGCTTGAAAGAGGTAGGAGGTAATGGGAAAACGGGACTGCGGAGAGGGGCTGATGGAATTGCGACCAAAATGCTTTGTTCGCCCCTACCCCCTACCCAATACCCATTACCCTACTATGGCCCTACACAAAAAACACATGCACCACGAGGGCGATGATCGCCGCAAGCCAGCCGAAGGGGAGCGAGCCGGTGATCCCGATCCAAAAGCCCAAGTCGTAGAACCAACCCGAGTTGGGCACGGCGTACATCTTGATGTCGAAGAACAGGCGGAAGATCAAGGTGTAAGGCGCGATCATGCCGTGCCAAAGGCCCGAGAAGAAGCCTGGCGGGCTCGCTGGGTCGATGGGCGACGAGCCGACAAAGCCGCAGCCGGCGAGCAACACAGCCGCGAGGCCGGTGACGAGGATGGTTTTTTTGTTCATGGAGCCTCCAAGAGAGGTAAGGGGTAATGGCTAGGAGCTAGGAGGAATACAATAAACAACACTACGAACCCGGCGAGAATTTCGAATGGGTTTTCGCCCCTACCCCCTACCTATTACCCATTACCTGCTTACCGCGCAGGCGCGGAACGCTTACATCCCCTGCCAGAACTTGAAGTTGTTGGTCTCGATGTCATGCAATGTCGGCATCTCGAAGAACTTGCTGTGTTCACCGTCGGAGAACATAAAGCCGTGACGGATCTTCTTGAACGAGATTTGGTCGAGCGGGCAAAAGAGCGACAAGCCCTTGGTGCTCTTCTCGGGAGTCGCCTGCATTTCGAGGATCGCATCGCGGAGCTTGGAGGGATGCAAGAACGGGAACGGCGCCTGTGCGAACGGGTTGCTCTCGAAGGTCTCCAAGAACTCGCGAATGTTCAGCTCGATCTGCGTGTAGAACAACTTGGGCGAACCCTTGGAGTTGCCCGGCGCGGTGATCGACGCGCCAAACTCAGGCATCGCGAGCGGCGACAACACCAGCATCGACAGCGGGGCGATTTCGGCATACGTACGCAAGTAGCCGGATTCGTGCTTCTTGGTGTAAGTGCCGGGCTTCAACTCCAGCACTTGGGCTTCAGAGTTGGCGAGGTACAGCTTGTGAATGGCGGCAAAATCCATATGCTCGAGTACGCGGTACGAGCTAATGAACTTGGTGCGTTTGGGCGAGCCGTCTGCGTGCGGATCCATGTCGGCCAAGGCTTCGTCGATCTTGAAGTACGGGTGACGGAAGTTCGGATCGATTTCGGCGAACACGAGTTTGCCCGTGTAGTGACGCACCGAGCCCACGAGGTAGTGACCGGCGAACTCTTGCGGGCCCAAGTGCGAGGCGATCAGCGCTTGGTTGGGATACAGGATTTGGTAAAGATGATTGGTAAACGACATAACTCAATACCCCCAGAAGCGTTTGAGCATCGGTGCGATGACAACGGACATCACGCCCATCAACTTAATCAGAATATTGAGCGACGGACCAGCGGTGTCTTTGAATGGGTCACCGACCGTATCTCCAACAACCGAGGCCTTGTGGGCATCGGAACCCTTACCGCCCGACACGCCCGACTCGATGGTCTTTTTGGCGTTGTCCCATGCGCCGCCGGTGTTGGACATAAAGATGGCCAGCGCCACGCCTGAAACCGTCACGCCGATGAGGAAGCCCGTGAGCATGGGCACGCCACCCAAGAAACCCACCACAACAGGCGACAGGATCGCGAGCACGCCGGGGACGATCATCTCGCGCAACGCGGCGCGGGTTGAAATGTCGATGCAGCGGCCGTAATCGGGCTCGGTGGTGCCTTCGAGAATACCCGAGATGGTACGGAATTGGCGGCGCACTTCTTCGACCATGGCAAAGGCGGCACGGCCAACGGCCATCATGCAGCTCGAGGAGAACAAGTACGGGACCATGCCACCGACTAGCAAGCCGATCAGCACCATGGGGTCGGTGATCTCAATCGTGCCGACACCGGTTTCTTCTTTAAAGGCGGAGAACAAGACCACAGAGGTGAGCGCCGCGGAGGCGGTGGCGAAACCCTTGCCGATGGCGGCGGTAGTATTGCCCACCGCATCGAGCTTGTCGGTGTTGGCGCGCACGCTGGCGGGCTGCTCCGACATTTCGGCGAGGCCGCCGGCGTTGTCGGCGATGGGGCCGAACGCGTCAACGGCAAGTTGAATACCAAGGAAGAGTTGCACGCCGAGCGTGGCGATGGCCACGCCAAACAGACCGGCTTGCCAGTAACCCAAGAACACGGTGGCGGCCATCACCAAGACGGGCAGCGCGGTGGAGGCCATGCCCACACCCATACCGGTGATGATGTTGGTGGCAGGGCCGGTTTCAGAGGCTTTTACAATCGAATTCACCGGCTTGCGCCCGGTGCCGGTGTAGTACTCGGTGAGCAGGCCAATGGCCGTGCCGCCGACCACGCCAATCACGGTGGCCCAAAACAGATTGTTCGCGCCCACGCCGCCGTCGAACGTGCGGCCGCCGAGCGTGAAGTGAAAGATCGGCCAGCTGAACAGAGCCGAAAGCGCTGCCGCGGCGAACGTGCCTTTATTCAGCGCGGCTTGCGGTGAACCGCCTTCGCCAACGCGCACCAAGCCCATGCCGATCATCGAAGCCAACACACCGCCGGCACCGAGGGTCAGCGGCAAGAGACACAGGGCGATCTTCAGTTCGGTCGGCGCATCGACCGCCAAGCCGAGGATCATGCAACCGAGTACCGTCGCCACGAACGATTCGTAAAGGTCGGCGCCCATGCCGGCCACGTCGCCCACGTTGTCGCCCACGTTGTCGGCGATGGTGGCGGGGTTGCGGGGGTCGTCTTCGGGAATCCCGGCTTCCACCTTACCCACCAGGTCGGCGCCGACGTCCGCAGCCTTGGTATAAATGCCGCCGCCCACGCGCGCGAACAGAGCAATACAGGACGCGCCGAGCGCGAAACCCGAAAGGATCGGGAGCGACCACATGCTTACCTCGTCCGCTGTGCGGCCGAAAGAATTCATGGTGGCGAACAAAATTGCGGAGATGCCGATCAAGGCCAAGCCCATCACGCTCATGCCCATCACGCTACCGCCGGCGAACGAGACTTTAAGCGCCTCATTGAGGCTTGTGCGCGCGGCCCAGGTGGTGCGGAAGTTGGATTGGGTGGCGATCTTCATGCCGAAGTAACCGGCCAGTGCGGAGCACCCGGCGCCCAACAGGAAGGTTGCGGCTTCCCACTTCAAAAAGCTGTGGCTACCGAAGAACAGCAGGACGGCAGCCGCGACCGCGAACGGTGCGAGCACCTTGTATTCGCGTTTTAAAAACGCCATGGCGCCGGCAGCCACGTAGCCGCCGATGCGGGTCAATTTCTCGTCGGGAACTTCGAGTGCCAGAATCCAGCGAGATTTCCACGCGGCGTAGACCAAGGCGAGCAGGCCGCCCGCAAAACCGAGCAGTAGGGGAAGATCATACGAGAAATCCATGACAGCCTTTCCGAAGTCCGGAACGATCCCGGATGCTGTTCCGGGTCCGGTATAATTTTTTGGAGCCGGGGTAACCCGGCCGATCACTGGAGGGAGTTCGGGGGCAAACTCTCCGGTAAATCATTCGATACTTGACGAATGTTTTCGCCAAATCTGGTTTCGCTAATCTACTATCTCGGGTATGACTCTGCCTATGGATTCCGCCTTACTTTCGGCAATTTTCGCGTTCAACGGGGACGCTGACGGAATCATTAGTCAGCACCTGCTGATGCTCTCGGGTATCAAGCCTGCACAGCGTTTGACAGGCCTCAAACGCGACATCCGCCTGTTGCGACATGTGGCCGACCCCGCACCCGATCAAGGCGCACTGGCCTTGTATGTTTGCGACATAAACTTGAGTGACAACCGGGACGATCTTCTCAGGCTCCTGCAAAATCCTACCACTTTTGTAACCTGGTACGATCATCACGAACCCGGTGAGATTCCTGCGTCGCCTCAGTTACGGACCCGGATTTCCACAAGCCGCGGCACCTGCACAGGCCTCTTGGTTCATGCCGATTTACTTGCCCATGGCCGTGGCCAAGACCCCCGCTGGGCCGCCATCGCCGCCTATGGTGACAACCTCCCCGAGGCCGCCGAGGCACTCCTGGAGCCGCTGGGCGTCTCCGCCGTCGATCGGGCGAGCCTGCGTGAAGCCGGTACACTCCTTAACTACAACGCCTATGGCGAAGGCCCCACAGACGTGCTCTACCAGCCCCACGACGTGGCTGAGCGCATGGCCCGCTTTAGCGATCCGCTTGCCTTCATTCGCGAGAGCGGCCTGATAGAACCGCTTCGCGCGCAACTTGCAGAAGATGAAGAGGCGATGGGGGGTGTGACGGAGACCTCCGGGTGTGTGGGCGCGGCCTTGTACACCCTACCGGGCACGGGGTGGGCCCGGCGCGTGGGTTCGACGTTTGCCAACCGCGCCGCACTCGCCGACCCCGGCCGCGCGGTGGCCGTGCTACACCCTCTCGGGGATGGGTCCTATCAGGTCTCGATTCGCGCGCCGCGCGGCCGGCCCACTGCGCCCGCCGCCGCGAGCCTGGCCGGTGAGTTCCCCAGCGGCGGCGGGCGCGCCCTAGCTGCGGGCATCAACCGTTTACCGGCCGACCAGGTCGAGGCGTTCACCCGGCGGTTTTTGGAGATGTATAGCCTGACATAAGGTCACGGTATGGGCGACCTACTGGTCGCCCTGAACCCAAAAACCGCCGTAAACCCTGCGGCCCGAACACCTACCCCCAATTTCCCGCGCGCTGCGGCTTGTGTTTGCCGAATGCTGATTGCTGACGGCTGACTGCTCTTCTTACCTTTCCCCCACCATGACCCGCATTACCAGCAAATTCGGGGGCTCCAGCGTTGCGGATGCCCGTCAGTTCTTAAAGATCAAAGACATTTTGGGCCGCGATGCGCGCCGCCGCGTGATCGTTGTGTCGGCGCCCGGCAAACGCCACTCGGGCGAGGCCAAACTGACCGACTTGCTGTACCAGTGTCACCACGCCGCACGTAAAAACATCCCGTTCGATGAGGCGTTTTCGCTGATTCGGGACCGGTTTTTAGAAATCGAAAAAGACTTGTCGCTCAGCGCCGGAATGGCCGCCGAGATGGACGCGTTCCACGCCCAAATCTTGGATGGGGCGACCAAAGACTTTATCGCCTCGCGCGGGGAATACTTCTCGGGCAAATTAATGGCGGCCTTCCTCGGCGCGACTTTTGTTGAACCGGCCGAGTGCGTGTTCTTTGATAAGACCGGCCGCCTCGACCCGCGCAGCTATGAGGCGCTCGGCGAGCGTCTGCACGATCAGTCAAAGGTGTATGTGATCCCCGGGTTTTACGGGTCCGATGCCGAGGGTCAGGTCAAGACCTTCTCGCGTGGCGGCTCTGATATTTCGGGGGCGATTGCCGCCCGCGCGGCCAAGGCCGAGCTCTACGAAAACTGGACCGACGTATCGGGCCTGCTGATGGCCGACCCGCGCATTGTGGACAACCCGCACCCGCTCGACCTCGTCAGCTATCGTGAGATCCGCGAGCTCTCCTACATGGGGGCGAGCGTGTTCCACGACGAAGCCATCGCACCGGTGCGCGAGGCGGGCATTCCGATCAACATCCGCAATACCAACAAGCCCGAAGACCCCGGTACCATGATCGTGTCGAAGCTCCCCGACGTGACGACCTACGACATCGCCGGTATCGCCGGCAAAAAGCACTTCACGCTGTTCACGGTTGAAAAAGCGATGATGAACAAAGAAGTGGGGTTTGCGCGCCGCTTCTTAGGCTTGTTCGAAACTCATGGCGTGTCGATCGAACATTGCCCCACCAGCATCGACAGCATGAGCGTGCTCATTTCGTCCGAAGAGATTGGCGACAAAACCGAAGCCGCGCGCGAAGATGCACTGCGCATTCTGCAGCCCGATAAGATCGAAGTTGAAAACAACCTTGCCCTCATCGCCGTTGTGGGCGAAGGCATGGCACGCCAGGTCGGCATGGCCGCCAAGGTGTTCAAAGCTTTGGCCGAAGCCCAGGTCAACGTGCGCATCATCGATCAGGGTGCCTCGGAGCTCAACATCATCGTGGGCGTTTCAAATGCGCAGTACGAAGCGGCTATTCAGGCGCTGTATGCGGAGATGACGCGGAAGTCGTAAGGACAAGGCTCGCCCACCTCGTGGCGGCCTCGCCAAAGCTTTGGTACAAGGCATTCCCGCCCGAGGACGCGTAAAACCGTATCGGCTCTAGCAGTTAGAACGAGCGTGGCAGAATACCTCGTCGAGTGCGGCGGAGAGTTCGTCCAGACGAAACGGCTTATTCAGAATCCTGTTTGGCCAATTGGCACGCAGATGACCGGACAATCTCTTGTCCGAATAGCCGGACATGAATAAGCAGGTTAACTCGGGCTTGATCAAACGGATCCGCTCGGACAAATCGATGCCGTTCATTTGAGGCATCACGATATCCGTCAACAGAAGCGCAAAGGTATCCGACTCGGGCCCCGATTCGCACAGAGCCAAGGCTTCAAGTGGGTCTGATGTGGCCACAACCTGATAGCCCAAATGAGCCAACATACCCTTGACGGTGGCGAGCAGCATAGGCTCATCGTCCACAAGGAGGATTTTTTCTCGCCCGGATGATACCTCAACCTGACCCGGCACCGGTTCACTATCCTGACCCTCGGTACAACGCGGCCATAAAATGGCCGCGACCAACCCCTCACCCTCGCGATTCTGTAAAGAAATGAATCCCCCGTGTTGACGCACGATTCCGTGCACAACGGCCAACCCCAAGCCCGTTCCTTTGCCGTCCGATTTGGTCGTGAAAAACGGCTCGAACGCGTGCTTCAGAACTTCTGGCGGCATACCACCACCGGAGTCGCTGACCAGTAACTGCACGTATTCACCCGAGGGGGCACCAGACACCACATCGGACTCCAAGAGCTTAAGGTTAGACACCGCAACGGTGATCTTACCCCGGCCATTCACCGCATCACGGGCATTGAGACACAGATTCGCCAACAGATGATCGAACTGAGAGACATCGATCTTCACGTTCCATAAACCGGCTTGAAAGGTCGTCACAAACTGAACCTCTTCGCCGACCATCGAGCGAAGCATTGGGGTCATCGTTTGCACGTTGGCTCCAAGGTCCACGACTTTAGGCGCGTTGGGCTGACGACGGGCAAAGGTGAGGAGTTCCCGGGTCAAATCAGCCGACCGCACCGCCGCTTGCTGGATCATCTCCATAGCCGGTCGCAATTTTTCGGGTAACGTCGCATCAAGTTGCGCCAACTCGGCTTGCACCTGAACAACCGTCAGCATGTTGTTAAAGTCATGCGCGATGCCACCCGCCAACTGGCCAACGGCTGTCATTTTTTCCGCTTCCCGGTAATGGGATTCTAGTTGTTGTTGATCAGAGACGTCTTTTTTGACGGCAATCAAATTGACCAAAACACCCCGCTGGTTGTGCACGGGGGAAACCACGCATTCCTCAAAATAGGTGCTCCCGTCTTTCCGAGTCGCCTTCTGGATTCCACGCCAGGGGAACCCTTGCCTGATCGTCGACCAGGCCGCATCATCGGGAACGCCTAAATGAGTGCCTCTTGATCCAAGGACATCGTGACGGGCATATCCGGTGATTTGCTCATTGGCTCCGTTCGCGTAAACGATGCCACCTTCTGGATCGGCAATGAGCACCGCGTCATCCAGCTGCTCAATGGCTGCGAGGAGTCGCCGCTTTTCACTTTCTGATTTCCGACGCACCGTAATATCCTGACACGTGCCGACGATTTGAATGGGAGTACCGCTCTCATCGCCGATCACTTCCCAACGCTCTTCGATGTACCTGGTCCCTCCATCTCGGGCGATCAGACGGTGTTCCTCGATATGGCACCCTGGAGCGTGAAGCGAGGCGTCAAATCGTCTTTTGACTTCATCCCGATCTTCGGGGTGAATATTTCCAATGAACTCTTCAATGCTGGGCACGCCTAGATCATCGTCCATGTCAAACACCGTAAAGGTTTCCTTGGACCACGTCACATTCATCGTGCCGAGATCGACCTCCCAACTCCCAATTTTCGCCACGGCTTGGGCGGCAGCGAGCCGCGCCTGTTTCTGCGTAAGTTGTAGGGTGGTTTCCCGCAAGATTTTTTCACTCGTCTGCAGCGCCTCAAAGGCTTGAGATCGTTCGGTTATATCAAGAATCCCGCCGACCATCCGAAGGGCCTTACCCTGACCATCGCGGATGATTCGTCCTTGATCAAGCACGACAACGATCGTGCCATCTTCTCGCACGAGACGATACTCATCAGCCCAATGCGACCCTGTGCCGCTTAAGGCCTCGTTACAACTGGCGTTCACACGATCTTTGTCTTCTGGGTGCACGTGTTTTTCCCAAAACTCAACGCCGTTTTCGTCCTTCAAACTTGCACGGCCAAAAACCTTTTCCGCACCCACACCCCACCAGATGCTATCCAGAGATAAGTCGACTTCCCAGCTCGCATAACCGGTGGCTTCCGCCATGTAGAGCAATCGCTCGTAAGCTTGTTTCGATTCCTTGCGCGATTTGAGGAAACTTGTGGCGATCACTTCCACCAGGATCGCAATCACGAGCGTCAAACCCGCCCACACGGCAATCGCCGTGCGATCAATCGATGCAAACCATTGACCGATCTCAGGCAGCCACCCGAGGACAAAGGCGCCGCTCCAAAAAATCAGAGAGACAAATCCGAGGGCGGCCAAAACCGTTTGCAGCGCCGTACCTAAGGCGTTGTTTTTATTTGAGGCTGGAATTGGCATACTGCCCTCCAAGATTTGCGAAATTCGGGAAGGCCCGGCTGCCGGAGTCTATACGGAGGTTAAGAGGCGCGCGCGAAAATTTTAGGCGGAAGCAGACTTAAATCGAGGATCGGTTCGCGTGCCAGAATCAGCGCCCGCTCAAGCACGTTTTCAAGTTCGGATAAGTTTCCGGGCCAGCTGTACTGGCGCAAGGCTTCAAGAGTCTCCGCAGGTACTTCAGGCAAATGACGTGCGTATTTGTTCAAAAGCCGAACCAGGAAGGAAT
>JBIIWL010000261.1:0-3181 GCA_044338885.1 Fibrobacteria bacterium | reverse complement strand
CGAACCGCGTTTTTAAGCGTTTTATAACCCGGAGGTCTTTGTGAACAACCCTACCCCTTTGAGTGACCCCATAGGCACCCTCTCCCTCCGGGAGAGGGTCGGGGTGAGGGTTGCCCCCAAAACCCGCCGCAACATTTACATGGGCCAAGAGTATTTAGACATGGAAGCCATCGTGGTGCAGGAGCGCAAGCGCACCGGCAAAGACCTATCCGTCGCCGACCTGATCCGCAAAGCCTGCCGCGACTACGTGGATGGGTATTGGAAAGCCGAAGCAAACCGTAGACCGGGTTGAACGATCGACAGGCGGTTTAAGGCGGCGCACCTGCTCTCAATCAGTCAAGCCCTCAGTCCATCAGTACTGCAGAATTGCTGCAAATGCGCTCCGAGAAAGACATCGATTGATCTGTGTGCTATTGTTGTACTGTCGTACCGTTGTACTGTTTACTGTATCACCCGAGGCCCCCGATTTTTTCCTACGCCGAAACTCACTTCAAGTTCAGTGCGCCGTGGTCACCTTTGTACAAGCGCTGGCCCGAAGTTTTTCTGGATGCGCCGCACCAAGTTTTGGCAGGAAAAGCGCTCACCGTTTGGCTCTTAGTCAAAGACGCCGACCTCTTCCCCATTCGGATTTGTGCGGTCGATTTTCAATTGTGGGATACCCACGGCCATCATAAGACGCAAAACTTTGAGCTCCCGGCCGCCACGGCGCGCTGCGAGGCCAACCTGCAACACCGGGCCTTCACGCTTGATCGGTCTGGCTTTGAGGGCACCCTGCGCATCGCCGGCCGCATCACCCTTGAGGATGCCAAAGGGCGCCGCCGCACCATCGAGAACCACAACTACCCGGGGGTCGACGCCTTCCCCCTCGAGGTTGAATTGCTCACCACCAGCCTCCCCTACCCTGTGGGTTGGCACGCCGGTGAAATGCATTGCCACACCGAGTTTACCTCCGATCATGTCGAATTCGGCGCCCCGCTCGCGTTGATGCAACAGGCTGCCGAGGCCATCGGGCTCGACTTCGTGCTCACCACCGACCACTCCTACGATATCCCCTACCAGCGTGCGCGGTATTTGGAACCGACAGACCCGTACGCGAACTTTGAGGCGCTGCAGGCTCAGGCCCACGCGCTCAATGCCGCTCACCCCTCTCAGCCGACGCTGATCGCGGGTGAAGAGATCTCCTGTGGCAACACACGAGGTCAGAACATTCACCTTTTGGCCTTTGGTCCCGCCGCTTTTATTCCCGGTAACGGCGATGGCGGCAGACGCGGCTTGCACAACACACCCGATTTATCTCTCGAAGAGGTTCTGGAACGTTTGGGCGATACGCCGTCTTTTGCCGCCCACCCGAGCGGCCACCGCCGCAAACTCGAACAATGGATTTTGGGGCGCGGCCCCTGGCGCAGCGAGGATCTTAACGTCCGACCGGGCGCTCCCCGCGTGCACGGGCTGCAATTTTGGAACGGCACCCTCGATCGCGATTATCATGACGGTAAAGAGATGTGGATCGCCGAACTGTTGCGGGGCCAACGCGTGCTGCCCATTGCCGGCAGCGATGCGCACGGCGATTTCAACCATAACATCTACGTCAAAGTGCCGCTGATCAAACTCGGGCATTCTCGCAAACACTTGTTCGGGCGCGTGCGCACCGTGGTGCCCGCCCTCGATCGATCGCACCAAGCCTTGTCGGCAGCCTTCCGCGATAGCCGGAGCGTGTGCACCGACGGCCCGTTCGGGTCTCTGTCGCCCGCGGGCGGCTCGGCCGCGTCGTTTGATGGCCTGCTTGTGAGCGCGCACAGCACGGTCGACTATGGCACCCTTGTATCGGTCCAAGTTTTTGGAGGGGCACACGGCGCGCGAACCGAACGCTTGGTGCGCGAATGGGTGTTCGCCGACCACGGGCCCTTCAATTTTGAAGAGCCCGTGGCGGCCGCCAACCTGAACGGGTTGTCTTATGTGCGACTTGAGATCGCCACCACCAAGGGCCGACGCGCCCTCACCTCTGCAGTGTTCCGCGGTTAACTCACAAGCAGCAGTGGCACCGTAGGGGAACGACCACGGCACCGAGCGTGATTTCATAACTGGTGCTGGTGGACTATCTTTCCCCGAAATGCTCACCTTATTGTTTCTGAGTGCGTGCCTCTCGTATTTACTGCTGAATCTGCAACTTGTACGTGGCTTACGCCGGGTGGGGCGCACCAACGCGGCCGTCGCACACTCGATCAAAGGTGAGCCCACCAGCCCGGCCGACTTACCGCTGATCACCGTCTTGGTGGCCGCGCGCAACGAAGAACAAAACCTACCGCGCACTCTTGAGGCCCTGCTCGCGCAAGACTGGCCCCACGAGCGCACCCAGATCGTGATTGTCGACGACCGCTCAACCGATGCCACCCCGACCCTGTTGCGCGATTACGCGGCGCGCGAACCGGGCCGCGTCACGAGTGTGCGCGTCGAAACATCGGCCCCGGGTGTGAGCCCTAAAAAAAATGCCCTCGCTCTGGGTCTCACCATGGCACGCGGTTCATGGATTGCCGTCACCGATGCGGATTGCTTGATGGGGCCAGGGTGGTTGCGCGCCTTGGCGGCGCAGTTCGGCTCTGATCAGGACAAAGTGGGCATGGTATTCGGCGTGACCGCTTATGGTGAACCAGCCGCAGGCTTTAGCCCGGCCGAGGGCACGCGCGCGCTTGAATTCATCTCGTACGGCGTCACCAATGCCGGGCTTGCCGGTCACGGGTTTCCGGTTTCGGCCAACGCCAACAACCTCGCCTACCGGCGCCAAGCGTTTGAAGACGCAGGCGGCTTCGGGCAACACCGCGCGGTGGTCAGCGGTGACGACGACTTCACCTTACAAGGCATTCACGCGGCGGGGTGGAACTTCCGCTTTTGCACCACCCCCGCCGCCTTGGTGCGCACCACCGCGCCCGCCACGTGGGCCGAATTTTGGGAACAACGGAAACGCTGGGCCGGTAAATGCATTCACTACCGCGCCCCGCAAGTCGCGTTTCTCACAGGCATTTACTTGTTTTACAGTGCCATCGCCCTCTTCCTGCTGGCAGGCTTATTCCGTATCGGGGGCGATTCGTGGGGGCTGCTCGGTCTGATCGGTTTGGCCTCAAAAGCCGTGGGCGATTTTGCCTCGATGCGTGCGGGCCTTAGCCTCTTCGGCCTCGGGACCTTG
>JBIIWL010000260.1:0-3185 GCA_044338885.1 Fibrobacteria bacterium | reverse complement strand
AGCGCCTTGAGGGTCCATTTGGGGATCCACGAAGGTCATGATGCGATCGCGTTGGTGTGCGAACAAAATGCGATTCCACACAAAAATGGCCGCATACCCGGAAGCGATGTTGACCACCAGCCAAAACACGACGGACTGCAGGCTCGCCCGCGTACGCCACATCACCGCGATCAACACGATGAAGAGTGCGGCCCAGGCATAGTTGTTGAACGTGAGAATCACCGAAAACAAAGGCGAGGCCAAAAAGAAGAGGTCGCGAATCGTAAGCCCAGCAAAGAACATCATCATGGCCGTCATGGCCACAAAGCTCAGAGCCGTACTGAGGTTCGGCTGCAAGAGCACCAGCACAAAAGGCACGATGAATATCGCGAAAGGCATCAGCAGGGTACGCGGCGCCGAAAGGGTCACCGATTGAAACGATAAGTAGCGCGCCATGGCTAACAGGACCGCGATCTTGGTCACTTCACTCGGCTGGAGGTTGAAACCGCCGGGAAGCGCGATCCATCGTTCTACAGAATTTCCCTTAAACAAGATGATGTACACCAGAGGAAATAAAGAGAGTACGTAGAGCGGATAAGCTGCGGCATACAGAAGGCGCGGCGGAACAACGTACAGACCTGCCATGAACACAAACCCAATCGCGGCAAACACGGCCTGTTTTTGCCACAAGCTTCCAGGCTCGCCCACAGTAGCCGAATACACCGCCATCAATCCAATGACCAGCAGCACCGCCATGGTACTGAACATCACGCGGTCGAGCGCGCGGGGTGGAGCGTCCTTGCGCATCATGGGGTAACCGCCACGGGTTGATTGGGCTGGGGATTGAGGTATTTCTTCATCAGCGCGCTGGCAATGGGAGCCGCTTTCGCGCCGCCGCCACCGGCGTTTTCTAACACGATCGCAATGGCGATCTGCGGGTTATCCAACGGGGCTGCGGCAACGAACAACGCATGCGTCACATCGCCATGGGGGTTTTCGGCTGAACCGGATTTACCCCCAACCCAAACACCCGGTACTTTTGCCCGGGAACCGGTACCACGCACGCCATTGACCACCTCGGATAACGATTTGATGATGATCTCATGCTCACCCGGTGAGAGGTTGAGGTTGTGCAGTACTTCCGGCTTGGTCGCCTGCACAAGATGGCCGCGTGGGTCGCGTACTTCGCGTAGAAAGTGGGGTTTGAAAATGTGTTTACCGTTGGCCATGCCCGAGACGTAGTTCGCCAATTGGAGCGGTGTTGCGATTTGCCCCTGACCGATCGCGAGGTTCAGAATGAGACCGCGCGACCACCGCCACCCGCGTTTACCATACATGCGCTCGTACGTCGTCGAATCCATCAACAAACCGCTGCGGTCATCTTCAAGGTCGATTCCGGATTTCTGACCAAACCCGAAGCGTCGGGCCACCGCGTTGATGCGGTCCATCCCAACCCGGAGTCCCACCTGGTAGTAGTAAACGTCGCAAGACATCATGAACGCGGTGAACGCATTGGTGCGACCGTGGCCTTTGGGATCCCAACACCGCCAACGGCGATTTCCAAACTGATACCCCCCATTACAGCTGTGAGGCATAGAAGCTGACGGATCGATTCCGGCTTCATAACCCGCCAGTGAGACCACGCCCTTGAACGTTGAGGCTGGCTCGTAGCCGCCATTGAGGGCGCGATTGTGTAAAGGACGCGCTGGATCAAGCGCGAGTTTCGCCCACGCACGAGAGCGGCGTTCGCGGTTCAGTGAAAACACATTGCCATCGAGCCGCGGCGAAGACGCCATGGCCAACACTTCACCGGTCCGTGGATCGAGCACCACCACCGCGCCGCGCATTGAGTCGGTGAGCAATGATTCGGCCATCACCTGAAGGTTCATATCGAGCGTCGTGTAGATGTTGCGGCCGGGCTGGGGCTCGCGACGCGCCATGCTTTCGATCACTTCGATTTGTTTGCCAAAGGCGTTCACCTTCACATACTGTATGCCGTCACGCCCGCGGAAATGGCGTTCATACTGACGTTCCAAACCCTTACGTCCGATCCGGTCACCCCGCGCATACGGAAGCAGACTGTCCGAAAAACCGCCCGTACCGCCGGATGCCCCTGAGGTGCCGACTTCTTCTTCCTTCACCTCATCCATGTACCCGAGCACATGGCCGGCGGCATTTCCAAAGGGATAGGTGCGCCGTGACTCCACCAGCGTGACCACGCCGGGTAGATCGGTTTGATGCTCCTCGATGAGGGCGACGACCTCCAAGGGCGCGTCTTCCAAAATCACCAGCGGCTGAAACCGACGCCACCGTGCCCGATCGAGGCTCCAGGAGACATGCCCCGAATCGAATAACCGTTCCCCCGAGTCATCGCGGAAGCGGAGTATGCGTTCAAGCAACGGCACTCCCGATTGGAGCTCCGTGGGCTGAATCGCGATTTGATAGGACGGCCGATTGCGGGCGATGACAATCCCGTTGCGGTCGAAGATCAACCCACGGGGCGCCTTAACCACTTGGAGGCGGATACTGTTTTGTTCGGACAAGGACTTGTGGTAGCCGCCGCGAATCACTTGTAAATGCAATAGGCGCAAGGTGAGAACCACCATGGCCGCCAGAATGAAGAACAGGAGAAAGCGCGCGGCGTTGCCGCGGTAATGCGAGTCGTCGAGTGGATTGTTATGCGACGAACGCAATGTGGTCAAATCTCCCGGGGCTTAAAGCCCACAGCGAAATAAAAGACCACGGCACCCAACACCAGCGTATAAATCGCCGATGGCAGGGTTTGAAACAATACGGCGTCGCGGAAAAACACCCCACGAAACCCCGCTGCCATGTAAAAAATCAGATCATGGAGAATCAAAGCCGAGGCCAAGAGCAGCACGCGCGTCGCCGCCATCACCTTCATCACCTTTTCTTCGAAGAACCCCATCGCGTAACCGACGATGGCTTTGGCCAATACGTTCGCTCCGAGGGTTTCCACCACGTACACGTCCTGGATCAAACCCAAAAACAAACCCGCATATAAACCAGCGATCGGACCGCGACGCAAGGCGACCGCCGTCAAGGCGATCAACATCAGGTCGGGCCGTACCCCACCGGCGGACATCCATGAGGCGACGGTTTGTTGGAGTACCAACGAGCCACCGAGAATGATGACGTCTAAAATGAAGCCGCGAATATTCATGGGCGACGAACCTCCGTATGAG
>JBIIWL010000258.1:0-3205 GCA_044338885.1 Fibrobacteria bacterium | reverse complement strand
GGAGGATGCCGATTGGCGGTCATCCGGTGTAATGCGGATCACGGCAAGATCGGTGGGCGGATCGCTGCCAATGACCACGGCTCCGAATTCCCGTCCGTCGTGATACTGCACGCGAATGCGGCTGGCGCCCTCAATCACGTGGTAGTTCGTGAGAATGAACCCCTCGTCATCCATGATCACGCCCGAACCCAACCCGGTTTCTTCGCCCGGGTCTGTTGGCTCGCCGTAAAAATATTCGAAGGGGTCGGGTTGGTCGGCGACGTCTCGCTCGGTATAAATACTCACGACCGCAGGCAGCGCGCCTTCGGCGACATCGGCAAACACCTGCGGGAAGGCGGCATACTTACCCGTGACAGGGGCCACTTTTGGGGCGCCCTTATCGCGCGCTGCCGCGGCAGGACGCTCATCCCGGCCGCATCCCACCGCAACCAATACCGCAAGCAGTGCGGGGATCGAGAAGGACTTAGAAGTTTTCAAGAGAATTTCCGGGGGTGAGAGCTGGGGTTCATCGGGTGCAGGTTGACGGAGGGGGTTGACCTTGGCCTTAGGCTTTCGTGCCGCCGGACACCCCGCCCGACACGATAAAGGTCAACCATTTCGAACTCTCTTTGGGCGGCAACGGGGTGACCCGCGAGCGCGGCACGAGGATGAGGTTCCCCGCGAAGTTGTAAGACTGCTGTAAGTACACCGCGACATAGTCTTCGGTACCCGGTATGTCGACCGACTCCGCGGTCGCGAACCCGATCACCTTGATGGTTCCAGAGTCATCGAGATTCACGACCACGGGGCGGTTGAAGCCTTTTTTCTCGCCCACAAAGGCGCCGACAAAATCCTTGAGCGAGAAGTACACCAGTTTGGCCACTGGTACGCGGCTCAAGGCACTTTCAAGCCAAGCCACGAGGCGGTCGACAAGGAAAATGGAGCCCACAGCGCCAATGACCACAATCGCGACGATCGTGGCGAGAAATCCCAAGCCGGGTACTTTAAGCCCGAGGAAACCATCGATGGTTGAAAAGACGAGCCAAAACACCCATAACGTGACCGTTAAAGGAACAACAAGCAGAAGGCCTTTGAGAAAACTTTTGAACAGCCACTGCATCGGGTAGTCTCCATGCCGCCCGTGCGCCTAAAGGCAAACACGGGCGGATCCTGTACGGGTCACGAAATGATTTCGACGCGATCGGCTTGGCCGATGGCAACCGTAATCCGGGACGAATAGTGAGTGAATAAACCGTGACCGACCACGCCGGGGATCGCGTTGATGGCGTCATCGAGGCCAGCCACATCGCCCGCCGCATCAAAGCGCGCATCGAGCACGAAGTTGCCCTGGTCGCTCACAACGGGGCCGTCTTTGCTGGTGCCGGCAGGCCGCACGGTCACCGACTGCGCGCCCAGGGCGAGCAAGCCGTTGCGGACCAGCCCAGTGGCAAAGGGCAAACATTCAACGGGAACAGGAAAGTTCGTGCCCAAACGCTCGACGCGTTTAGAGGGATCGACAAGCACCAAAAAGCGAGACGATAAATGAACGAGGTGCTTCTCGCGCACCATGGCCGCACCGCGGCCTTTGATCAGACGTTTTTGCGGGTCGAACTCATCCGCGCCATCCGCATAGAGGTCAAGCGCGTCTACCTGCTCGAGGGTCGCGAGCGGGAGCCCGAGTTCGGTGGCCTGCAAAATGGTCGAATACGAGCTTGAGGCGAGCAGGCGCAACTTCAGGCCGTCTTCCTTCACCCGGCGGGCGACTTCCTTGACGAAGTAAGCCGCCGTCGACCCCGTGCCCAAACCAACCGCCATGCCATCCTCGACCTGCGAGGCGGCCCAAATACCCGCGCGTTCTTTTGCGTCCACCGTGATCCTCCTGTATGGTGTCAATTTAACCACCGGAGGCCCTACTTAGCGGAATGAAACCCCCTCTCCCGGTCCCTGAGCAAATGGCACACTCTGACTATCCAGTGTCGAAGGGCTGGAGTTGGGTCGGGAGCCTGGCCCCGCGTAGGCGGGGCTGAGGGCTGCGTCCAAAGCCGAGCCGTATCAAATCGAAACGCGGTAAACATTGGTTCCGGGCGTTGTTCCAGCTAAATTTCCAGATCCCGAATTCACCCGTTTTTCCGGATCTAGGAGATCAACCATGACGTCACACGCACCCGAGAAAATGGAATTTCAAACCGAGGTCAAGCAACTGCTGCACCTCATGATCCATGCCCTGTACTCGAACAAAGAAATCTTTCTGCGCGAACTCGTGAGCAACGCCTCCGACGCGCTCGACAAAGCCCGCTTCGAGTCGCTCACCAACGCCGGCATCCTCGGCGCCGACAGCGCCTTCCGCATTCGCATCGAAGCGGATTCCGAGAAGAACATCCTCCGCATCACCGACAACGGCGTCGGCATGAACCGCGAAGAAATCATCCGCAACATCGGGACGATCGCCAACTCGGGAACCAAAAAGTTCCTTGAATCGTTGTCGGGCGATCAAAAGAAAGACGCGAACCTCATCGGTCAATTCGGCGTGGGGTTCTATTCGGCATTTATGGTGGCGGATCACGTCACGTTGACCACGCGTCGTTTGGGTGAGGAGGCCTCGTGGCGTTGGGAGTCCTCCGGGGACGGAAGCTTCACCTTGGGTGAAGCGGATAAAGCCGAACGCGGCACCGTGCTCGAACTCCATTTGAAAGAGGATGAAAAAGAATTCCTCGACGCGTGGCGTTTACGCAACATCATCAAGAAGTACAGCGAGTACATCGCCCACCCCATCGTGCTGGTCACTCCGGTTGAAGGTGAAGACGACAAGGTCGACGAAGAAACGCTGAACGACAAAGCCCCGCTCTGGCGCCGCTCCAAAAACGAAGTCACCGCTGAGCAGCACAAAGAGTTCTACCAGCACATCACCCATGCGCAAGACGAACCGCTCGCGTGGTCGCACAACCGCGTCGAAGGCACCCTCGAGTTCACAACCTTGTTGTACGTGCCCGGCAAGGCCCCGCACGACCTGTACTACCCCGAGCGCCCGCACGGGCTCTCGCTTTACGTCAAGCGCGTGTTCATTATGAACGACTGTAAGGAGCTGTTGCCGCCCTGGCTACGCTTTATGCGCGGCGTGGTCGACTCGGAAGACTTACCACTCAACGTATCGCGCGAAATCCTGCAGAAGAACGCCGTGGTGCGTAAGATCAGCGAATCCGCGACGACCAAAACGCTGAACCTTCTC
>JBIIWL010000257.1:0-3208 GCA_044338885.1 Fibrobacteria bacterium | reverse complement strand
CGATTTCTTCAACGCCGAACAGTTCCCCGAAATCAAGTTCGTCAGCAAGTCGGTGCGTAAGGTCAACATGAAAGACAGCACCGCCGAGCTCGTGGGCGACCTGACCATCCGCGACATCACCAAAGAAATCGTGCTCAAGATCAAAGGCACCGGCATCTTGGCCAGAGACCCGTGGGGCATGGAACGCGCCGCGTTCAAAGCCACCGGCACCATCAACCGTTTCGACTTCAATCTGAAGTGGAGCGCCCTGCTCGAAAGCGGTGGCATGGTTGTGGCTCCCGAGGTCGATCTCGTGTTGGCGTTCGAGGGCGTCCGCCCCGCCGCCGCGCCTGCGAAAAAATAAGGCGCATTGTAAACGGTTGATCTAAGGGGCGGGTCTTAGACCCGCCCCTTTTTCTATCGGGGCCTCAATGAATTTATGTGAACTTCAACATGTGCACTTGACCTCAACCCCGGTTGAGGGGTTACTCTTTTAAACCCGGGCTGCGGCCCGTTGCGACCCACACCATTCGCAGCCCGCCAACCCCCTTTATCATAACGTCGACATATCGCCCGCAACATTGGATCCCGTATGAGCACCGCGCCCGCCGCTGAAAACAAACCAAGTCACATGATCGATCAGCCTTATTTCCAAAACCCCAAACACGAGCGCAACTTTTTACTGCTGCTGGCGGCCATGCAATTCACCCATGTGGTGGACTTCATGATCCTCATGCCGATGGGCCCTCTCTTGATGAAGACCATGTCGCTCACGCCCGCCGCCTTCGGGTCGCTGGTGTCGGCCTACACCTTCAGCGCCGGGCTGGCGGGCATACTTGCGGCCGTATTCCTCGACCGGTTCGATCGCAAAAATTCGATGCTCGTGGTGTATATGGGTTTTGTACTCGGTACGCTCTTGTGCGCGCTCGCACCCAATGCCCATCTGCTTTTGCTCGCACGGATTGTGTGCGGCGGTTTTGGGGGCGTGATGGTCGCCCTGGTGTTTGCCTTGATTGGTGATGCGATCCCGATGGCGCGCCGTGGCGCGGCAATGGGCATGGTGATGACGGCGTTCTCAGTGGCCTCTATCGCGGGCGTACCGCTGGGCCTTTACCTCTCGAATCACTTCGGGTGGGAGATGCCGTTTGTGGCCCTGACCATACTTTCGCTGTTCATGTGGTTCGCTGCATTCCGTTTGTTGCCCCGCATGCGGCGCGCTCGCATCGCGACCGGAGCGCTGGCCGACTTCGGCGCGATCCTTTCAAAGCCTGTGCATTGGCGCGCCTTTGCCTTCACGTTTGCGATGATGGGTTCCAGCTTTTTAGTGATCCCCTACATCAGCAGCTTCTTCGTCGCCAACTCGGGCGTGGCCAACGATCAGTTGCCCTGGTTGTTTTTTGCCGGTGGGCTTTTCACGTTCTTCACCTTGCGTTGGTTCGGCGCTTTAGGCGATCGCCACGGGTTGTTCAAGGTGTTTGCGTGGATCAGTTTTGCCGCCTTGGTTCCCATCTTAGCCCTCACACATCTGGGTGACTTTGGGCGCTACGCCTTAGCGGCGGCCATCGTGGTGACGGTGGTCTTCATGGTATTGGTTTCGGGGCGGTCCGCACCCGGAATGGCGCTGCTCACCGTGGTGGTGGAGCCGCGCCTGCGCGGTGGTTTCATGAGCTTAAATACCGCGCTGCAGCAGATCGCCTCGGGCGCGGCGAGCCTGGCCGCCGGCATGATCATCGTGCTCGGGCCCGACGGCCGCTTTCAACGCTACGGGATCGTGGGCTGGCTCGCCGCCGGCGGGATTCTCATCAGCATTTGGCTCGGCCGCGGCCTGAAGGCCCCCCAATAGGGGCCATCAGTTTGACGAAGTAAATTTCCCTCATGGATCATCCAGATACGGCGTCAGCAATTCCGGCACCGGAGCGAGACCAAGTTTCGCGCTCTCGCCCGGTGATTGCGAAACACATCTCTGTCGCGCCCATGATGGAATGCACCGACCGGCATTTCCGGTTTTTGGCGCGCCTCATCTCGGGCCATGTGCGCCTGTACACCGAGATGGTGACGGCCCCGGCGATCGTGCACGGCAAAAAAGAACACCTCTTGGGCTTCAGTCATGCCGAACACCCGGTGGCTTTGCAGCTGGGCGGGAGTGATGAGAGCGAGCTCGAACGCTGCGCGTCTTTAGGGGCCGCGCGTGGGTACGATGAGATCAACCTCAACTGCGGCTGTCCGAGCGACCGCGTGCAGTCGGGTAGGTTCGGCGCGTGCCTGATGGCCGAACCCGAACTGGTGCGCGACTGCGTGAAGGCGATGATTCGCGGTGCGGGGCCGCACGTACCCGTAACGGTGAAGCACCGTATCGGCATCGACAACAAAGATTCTTACGACGAGCTCAAGCGCTTCGTCTCCGTGGTGGCCGATGGCGGCTGCACCTTGTTTGCCGTGCATGCGCGCAAAGCGTGGCTCAAGGGCCTTTCGCCCAAAGAGAATCGCGAAAAGCCGCCGCTTAATTACGAGACCGTGCGCCGCCTCAAACAAGATTTCCCCGAACTTCAGTTTGTGCTCAACGGCGGCATCGTCTCACTCGATCAAGCCGAGCCGTGGTTTCACGAACTTGACGGCGTGATGATCGGCCGAGAAGCGTACCGCGACCCGATGATGATGGCGGCCATCGACCGTCGTTTTCACGGAGTCGAGACCGCACCACCGCGGACAGAGGACGTCGTGCGTGCCTACATCCCGTACGCGCGCGAACGCCTGGCCGAGGGCGAGCGCTTGCACTTTATCGCGCGCCACCTGCACGGGTTGTTCCTGGGCGCCAAGGGCGCAAAGGCGTGGCGCACCACGCTGGCCGAAGGCGCAGGCAAGCCCGGCGCGGGTGCCGAGGTGATCGAACACGCGCTAGAAGCGATGGATGTGTCCGCGCGCAAACACGCGTCTTATACCGCCGTCGATTAGACCTAGGCTAAACACTATGACCACTCATCGCGCCGCTGTTCTGATCAAAGAAGCCGAGCCCGTTGTGATTCAAACGGTGGAGACACCAACGCCACAACCTGGTGAAGCGTTGGTGCGTTTGCATGCGGCCGCACTCAATCATCGCGACTTGTGGATGCGCCAAGGGGCCTATGGTCAGATGGCCGGTTTGCCCTGCACGCTCGGCTCGGACGGTTGCGGAACCGTGGTTTTGGTGGGGGCGGATGCGGACGCGGGGTGGCTGGGCCGCCGCGTCGTC
>JBIIWL010000256.1:0-3211 GCA_044338885.1 Fibrobacteria bacterium | reverse complement strand
GCGAAGATTTGTTGATCCAGAGTACGGGCTTGCCGTAATACCCCGCCATGTGACCCAAGAAGTTATCCGTGGCGACGACGCCCGCCGCCTGCTTCACATGCGCGGCAACCTCGTTTAAACCACCGCCCACAAACGGCACACGCGCTTCCCAGCGCGCGCGAAACGCCCGGTAGTCCGCATCACCATCCGGAGCCAGAAGGACCGCGCACTCCACCCCCTGATGCAAAGCCTCTTCGAGGAATTGATCCCATTGTGCGAGCGGCCAGTTTTTGGAGGGCTTGCGCGTCCATACGGAGAGGAGCCAGGGAGGTTGAAGGGACGGTGGACGGTGGACGGTGGACGGTGGTAGTTCAGTTCCAGATTCAGACTTCTGGCTGAGGCTGTTGTTTAAGTGTTTGCCACCGTCTACCGTCCTCCGTCCTCCGTCCCGGTTCATCACATATTCAACCACCGCCCAATCACGATCCGCTTGATGCACGGCCCCGGCCGGTAGCGCGAATGTTTCGGTGAAAAGCGCGCCATAGTCACGCCTATAGGAGATGACGTGCGGAAAGCCGGCGAGGCGTAACCACAAGGCGGAGAGTGGGCTCGCATCGAGATCGAGCGCGGTCGACGCGAGGTTAGCCTCAGGGTGTCGGCGCAGGGCGCGTGCGGCCCGCAGGGTGCGGCTGAAACCCGCCGGTGTGCGATCCGTGATAAAGGCGTTCTCGAAGGCTAGGGCGTGCAGGCCCTCGTCGGTGAGCAGGCTCACGCAATCGGGACGGCACAGAATGCGCACGGGGCGTGCAGCAGCGAGCGCTTTGAGAGCGGGGAGGGCCATGAACAGGTCGCCGACCATGTAGCTGGCGAACACAACGAGCGGCGCCTCTGTGCCGACCTGTGGCACAGGACGTTTGATCAACCCGAGCAATGGGCCCAGAGGCCTCAACGCGATCAAGGCGAGCAAGCCGGGGAGCGGTCGTCTCCGGAGGTTCAAGTTCTCGCTAAAATCAGGTGAGGGTGTCATGCGGGTGCAAAGATATTTGCATTTTGCGTCAGACCCCATGACAGCTCTTGCCCCCCAGATTCAGCAGCCCGCACCTCGCCCGGTTTCTCATGGTCGTGAGGGCGGCTCTCGACCCGATGTCCTGATGGCGATCCTCACCGACCTCTCGGTCGATCATCGCTGCCACAAATGGGCGCGCTCGCTGCGCGATGCGGGCTATAATCCCGTGATTTTGTGCGACCAACCGTTGCATCCGCTCGGTGCGGCCTGGGAGGGTTTTGATGTCCGCATCATCACCCGCGAATCCCACCAGCGCCGATTCTTCCCGGTGTTTGCCGCCTACCTGTGGAACCTCACGCGCACCTTGCTGACCACCAAGGCGCAGGTTTGGATTTCGCTTGATGCGCCGCCGCTGTTCTGGCTCGCGCTGGTGGGCAAGTTGCGCGGGCGTACCGTGGTATACGATTCACACGAGTTGTATCTGCAGACGCCACTGGTTTTGAACCGACTCAGCCGCCGCATTTTTTGGACGCTCTGGGAACGGTGCGGGTTTGCCCTCATCCGTCGTGCGGTGACCGTCAGCCCCGCGATTTTGGATCGTCTGCACGCGGCACACGCGCATGTCCGATTCCATCTTTTGCCCAACATGCCGATTCGACCGCCGGTGTTTCCCGAAGCGGCGGCTTTGGAGCCCGGTCAACCGGTGCGGTTGGTGTTTCAGGGGGGCTTGAGGGTGGCCACCGGGTTGCCTGAACTGTTCGCCGCCTTGGCCACGCGCTCTTCACTCCACAATGCCACACTGGATATTTACGGCGGCGGACCGGAAGAGGCCTCCTTGCGTGCGGCGGCACAGGCCGCGGGCCTTATGCAGCCGCATCCGACACCGCGCGTTCGGTTTCACGGGTCCATTCCGTTCGAAGAGATCCCGGCAAAAATGGCGGAAGCCCATATCGGCATTCACCTCATGCAGCCCGTGTGCGGGAGCTTCGCACTCACCTGGGCGAACAAGACATTCGATTACGCCCAAGCGGGCTTGCCGGTCCTGCTGAGCGAGAACCCCGCGCATCACGCCTTACTCGCGGAACATCCGGTGGGCGAGGTTGCCGATTCGTATTCACCAGAGGATATCGGTGACGCGCTCGATCGCCTCGTGGCCCAACACGCCACCTTTGCGGCGGCGGCGCGCGTGGCCCGCGAACGCTGGCATTGGGACACCTACTTCCGCGGGCTGCCCCGCTTCTTAGGGTTGTAATGGAAAACGGTTCAACGGCGACCACGCCTCCCGTCGGTTCGCTCGGGCGCGAAGCGGGCGTGGCGGTGCGCTGGAACGCCGCCGCCGCCGGGGTCACCTTGGTGTCGCAACTGGCGCAAATCCTCGTGCTGGCCCGTTGGTTGTCTCCTGCAGAATTCGGATTGGCGGCGGCTGTCCTCGCGGTCACCGCCTTCCTTGCGGGCCTTTCTGATTTGGGGTTCACCAATGCGCTCGTCCATCGCGAGTCGCTTAGCCCGCACGCGTGGGCCAGCGCTTGGTGGGCTACGGCGGTCGCCGGCGTGGTGTTCTTTGTGATCTGCGTGGCCGCCGCGCACCCGCTCGAGAGCATGATGCGCTTGCCCGGCATGGCGGCCTTACTCGTGGCGGCCGCGCTGGCGCTGCCGCTTTCGGGTGCCGCCTCGGTGTTCCAAGCGCATCTGCAGCGTCACCTCCGGTTCCGCCGCCTCGCGGCAGTTGAAATGATCGCGGGGCCGCTCGGCCTTGCCGCCGCGTTGGTCTATGCGTGGTACCGGCGCGAGGCCATGGCCTTGGTGGTCGGTCAAGTCGTTCTCGCCGTGGCCCGCTTTGTCGGCCTCGGCGTGGTCTCCAGCTTACGCCCCGCCCCGCGCCTGCGCGGGGCCGAGCTGGGCCCCATTGCGGGGTTTAGCGGCTATCAGCTCGCCGAGCGCATCGCGGCCCATGCGCTCGGCAGCTTTGACCGTTTGCTGGTGGCGCGTTTACTCGGCCCGGCGGCGGCGGGCTATTACTTCATGGCCTCACAAATCGCTCTCAAGCCCGCCGCACTGCTCGGGCCTTTTACCGCGCGCACGCTCTTGCCATTGCTCGCCCGTATTCAGGGTGATCGTGCGCGCACCGCGTCGTCTTACGTGCGCGCGCTCTCGCTGCTCGCGTTGCTCGCGGCCTTCATTTACATGATGATCATTGGGCTCGCGACGCCGCTGGTGGCCTTAGTG
>JBIIWL010000254.1:0-3224 GCA_044338885.1 Fibrobacteria bacterium | reverse complement strand
GGACAAAGGTATCTCGCAACGGCACCCCGTGTCAATGGATTGATCCACCCGCAAATGGGTGATTTAAAGTGACATACCGTGAATTTAAACGAACGTATGGCCGTTTTTAGGCCATTTAGGGCATATGGGGGTGGCCTGCGTGGTCCTCCGGGGGCTTGGTTAATTTAAAGTCAATAGGAATTTGGTTGAGCTCGGGCCTCGGGAATGGGTTTTTGAGCGAATTTCGCACAGTCATGTCGAAATGTCCGCGGCGGTCGAATTACCCAGGGATTGGATTAAATTGAGAAGGTTCCCTCTAACGTGAGCTGCCTTTTTGAATCACTTCGGTGTCTAGGTACTCAAACTTCACATGGCTCCCTTGCCCCCTAGCGAAAGGCCGAGCATGCACAATCGGTTTATCCTGACTTCTATCAGCACTGGCTCCCTCTTTGTGGCCACCCTCGGGTTCGTCGCCTTTTTGTTGACGGCCACTGGCTGCAAAAAATCCGAGCCGGCTCTGAGCGATACCGCCGCCGATACGGCCGTTGTGCTCCCCGAGCCTCCCGAACTCGATAGCTTGGAGGACGTCTTTGCCGAGGACGACTTCGAATCTATGGATGCTCCTGCGGAATCGCAGCCGTCCAAACCCAAGGCTTCGAGCCCGGCCGTCAAACCCGCCGCGCCCAACCAGGGTGTGGTCAAAAGCGGCGCCTACACCCTACAGGTGGCCATCGTAAGCAGCAAAACGGCGGCCGACAAGCGGGCGGCTGCGCTGGTGGCCCAGGGCTACCCGGCCTACGTGTCGCACGTGCGTGACCCTAAACCCGGCATGAGCGGCGACTACTACCGCGTACGCATCGGCAGCTTCGCCACCAGCGCAGCCGCCCGCGAATACGGCGCAACCAACCTCGCGCCGGCCGGCATCGATTTTTGGGCCGATGTGAAAGGCCGCGACACGCAACCCGTGACGCCGGTCTACCAGCCTAAAACCGTGCCCGCCGCGCCAACGCCCGCACCGGCACCTGCGCCGGCGCCGACGCCCGCGCCCGCACCCACACCGGCGCCCGCCGTCCCCTCCACCCCGGACCCGGTGCCGGCTCCCCCACCCTCGGCTCCGGCCGGGGATACCCAAGCGGCGCCCAAGCTCCCGGACTGGTAGTCAGCCCGATTCGCCTGCGGTGACCGACGGTTTCAGGGGGCCCCCGAGTTTCATACCTTTAAACGCCCCTTTGAACCGCCCTTGACCCGGACTGCCCGTGCCTAAAACTTCCGTTAAAACCGCCTCGCCGACCGCGTTTCCCCTCCGGGACCGCAAGGTGCGCATCGTCAACCTCGGGTGCTCCAAAAACCAGGTCGACAGCGAAAACATCCTCGGTGAATTTGGCCGTGCCGGGTTCACCTTGGCGGGCGATGGCGACCGTTCGGCTGTCACGGTGATCAACACCTGCGGGTTCATCGAAGCCGCCAAAGAAGAATCAGTCAACGAAATTTTGGCGGCGCTCGACCACCGCACCGACGGCGAAAAAGTCGTGGTGGCCGGGTGTCTCTCGCAGCGCTACCTCGGCGAACTCCACAAAGAAATCCCCGAAGCCGACCTTTTGGTCGGCACCTACAAGCCCGGCGAGATCATCGAGCGCCTCGGCCTGGTATCGACCCTCCCGTCGGACTGCGTCGCCGGTGCAGGCCCGCGCACGCTGATGGGCGAAGAGTCGCATCACGCATTTTTAAAAATCGCCGAAGGCTGCAACCGCATTTGCGGGTTCTGCGCCATCCCCGGCATGCGCGGCAAACAGCGCAGCCGCACGATCGCCGATATCGTGACTGAAGCGCAACAGCTCGAATCGTGGGGCATCAAAGAAGTCTCCCTGATCGCGCAAGACCTCACCTACTTTGGGCGCGAGAAAAACGGCACCGAGAGCCTCGAAGAATTGTTGCGCACCCTGCTGCGCGAAACCAGCATCCCGTGGTTCCGCATGATGTACGCCTACCCGGCGTTCCTCACCGAAGGCTTGCTGGATGTGATGGCCACCGAATCACGCGTGTGCAAATACCTCGACATGCCGGTTCAACACGCGAGCGACCGCATGCTCAAGGCCATGCGCCGCAACTACAGCGGCGAGAGCTTGAAGAAACAGCTCGCCCAGCTCCGCGCTTCGGTCCCCGGGATCGCGCTCCGCACCACCGTGGTGCTCGGCTACCCCGGCGAAACCGAAGACGACGTGGAAGAGCTTCTCGCCATGATGGAAGAAACGCGCTTCCGCCACCTCGGCGGGTTCACGTATTCCGACGAAGAAGGCACGCATGCGTTTGACCTGCAACCCAAGGTGCCGCAAGAGGTGATGGAAGAGCGCCTCGGCCGCGTAATGGACCTGCAGCGCGAGATCGCGACCGAAGCCAATAACGCGCGCATCGGCACGACGGTTGATGTGATTGTGGATGCGGTCGCTGAAGGTGAGTCGCATCACTTTGTGGGCCGCACCGAAGGCGATGCGCCCGAAGTTGATGGCCGCGTGCTCATTCACGGCGCCACAGACGCCACCGTTGGCACCTTCCGCAAAGTGTTCGTGACGGGAGCGACGGATTTTGATTTGGAAGGGACGTTTGTCTAACGGGTAATGGGTAATGGGTAATGGGTAATGGGAAACACAAAAACCGCCATCTTGGTTTTCGCCCCTACCTCCTACCCATTACCTCCTACCTAACGCCTACTTCACAAACTTGCCCACCACATCCTTCGGTGGCAAACACTGCGAGTCGTTGCAGGCCTGGTAGCGCAGTACGATCGATGATTTGGCGAGAGTGTTCGTGAAGGCCTTGGCATCCATCTTGCCTTTAGCCGCCCGCGCGGCCACGGTGATGTTGACCGTGTCTTCAAACAGCGCGACCTTACCCCCCAGCGCCGGGAAATCTTTCAACAACGGTTTGGGAAACGACGCTTTGCCGAACCGCAAACCTTCGCCTGTCGTTTTGAGTTCCGTCGGAATCAAAAACTCATCAAGCGGGGCGTTGGACTGAATATGCCACCCCTTGGGGATTACGGCCTTCACGCGCACAATGGCGGAGTCGCCTTTCACATCCGCGGCCGATACGCGGTAGGTGACCTCGGGAACGGGTGTTTTGGAAGACGCCACCGCAGCGGAGGCCGCAACGAGGGTAAACGCGAGGAAAAACTTCAGGGGGGTGGGATTGAGACGCATGGGGGGAAAATACGAAGGCAGGACGGTGGACGGTAGACGGTGGACGGT
>JBIIWL010000036.1:0-11222 GCA_044338885.1 Fibrobacteria bacterium | reverse complement strand
ATCAAAAAGTCCAAAACGGGAATAAAACGGGAAAAGAGTCCCGCCCGGAAGCCAGAACAATCGAAGTTCCATCCAAAGGAGATAGTCTTGGAAACCTTAAACAACGCCATCCTCAAGCGCATCGCCGATAACATCCGCGTGCTCGCCGTCGCTATGCCTGAAACCGCCAAGTCGGGCCACCCGGGCGGTGCCATGGGCGGCGCCGATTTCATGGCTTTGGTCTACGCTGAATTTCTGAACTTCGATCCGTCTGATATGGCGTGGCCGCACCGCGACCGCTTCTTCCAAGACGCGGGTCACTTGTCGTCGATGATGTACGGCACCTTGTCGCTGTTCGGCAAATACACCATGGCCGAGTTGGCCAACTTCCGCCAGTGGGATTCCCCGACGCCGGGTCACCCCGAGCGCGATGTCCTCCGCGGCCTCGAGAACACCTCGGGCCCGCTGGGTCAAGGTCACGTGATGGGCGCGGGCGCCGCCATCGCGGAGCGTAAGCTCGCGGCAACCTTCGGCGAGTGGTCCGCTCACAAAACCGTCTGCTACATCACCGACGGTGGCATTCAAGAAGAAGCGTCGCAGGGCGTGGGCCGCATCGCCGGTCACCTCGGCTTGTCGAACCTGATCATGTTCTACGATTCGAACGACGTTCAGCTGTCGCACATGACCACAGACACCATGAGCGAAGACACCGCGTTGAAGTACGAAGCCTGGGGCTGGGCGGTTGAGACCGTCGACGGGCACGATTTCGACGCCATGCGCGCCGCACTCCAGCGCGCGTGGGCCCGCACCGACAAGCCGACCTTCATCCTGGGCAAGACCATTATGGGTCGCGGCGCGGTGAAGCTCGATGGCACCAAGTACGAAGGTTCGCCGAAGCTGCATGGTAACCCGATCTCCAAGAGCGAAGCCTCTTACGAAGCCACCATCACGGGCTTGGGCGGCGATCCGACCAAGCCGTTCCAGATTTTCCCCGATGTGCAAGAGGCCATGGATAAGGTGATCGCAGCTAAAATCGCGAAGGCCGCCACGTCCAAAAAGGTCGGCGCTGAGTGGGCTGCCAAAAACCCCGCAGAGGCTGCCCGGTTTGCGACCTGGCTCTCAGGCAAATTGCCCGCGATCGATTGGTCCGCTGTGCCCCAAAAGGGTGGCGAGGCTACGCGTGCGGCCAGCAAAAACGTGCTGGAATACCTCTACGGCAAAGTTGAAAACCTCGTGGTGATGTCTGCCGACTTGGCCGACTCCGACTACACCGAAGGCTTCCTCAAGAAGACCACGATCTTCAAGAAGGGCGATTTCTCCGGTTCGTTCTTGCAAGCCGGCGTGGCCGAGCTCACCATGGCCGGCATCATGAACGGTATCGCCTTGCACGGTGGTTTGATCCCCGTCGGCGGCACGTTCTTCGTGTTCTCCGACTTCCAAAAGCCCGCCTTGCGCCTCGCCGCACTGCAAGAGGCCAAGGTGATCTTCCTGTGGTCTCACGATGCCTTCCGCGTTGGTGAAGACGGCCCGACTCACCAGCCGATCGAGCAAGAAGCCCAGCTTCGCCTGCTCGAGCGTATCAACAACCTCGAAGGCAAGCGTTCGTTCCTCGCGCTGCGCCCCGGTGACGCGTCCGAAACGACCGTGGCGTGGAAGCTCGCGCTGGAAGCCCACGGCCCGGCCTCGATCGTACTGACCCGCCAGCCGGTTGGCGAACTGCCCGCCCTCAGCGGCAACCAAGCCGATCGCTTGTCGGAAACGCTCGCGAACATGCCCAAGGGCGCGTACGTGGTGGCCGACGTCGAAGGCAAAGCCGATCTGATTCTGTTGGCCAACGGTTCGGAAGCCTCCTTGCTCGTTGAAGGCGCGAAGAAGCTCACGGAAAAAGGCCTCAAGGTGCGCGTGGTTTCGGCCCCGTCCGAAGGCTTGTTCCGCGACCAGACAGACGCCTACCGCGAATCTGTGGTCCCCTACGGTGCGCCGGTGCTCGGTTGGACGGCCGGTGAGCCTTCGACCTTGCGCAACCTCGTGGGTGCCATGGGTACGGTATACGGCATGACGCGTTTCGGCGCTTCGGCTCCGTTCACGGTGCTCGATCAGAAGTTCGGCTACACGGCCGACAACGTGGTCAAGGTTGCCGAGGAATACCTCGCGCAATACAAGGCCAACGTGAAAAAGATCGCTGCGTTGGTATAACATGAGCGGTCAGCCTTCAGCTGACAGCAAAACAATAAAGGCCTTCGGGAAACCGGAGGCCTTTTTGTTTTTCAACGCCAATTGTTGTGCTGACTGTCCGCTGTCCGCTGTCCGCTGTCCGCTGTCCGCTGACTGCTGACTGCTGTCCGCTGTCCGCTGACCGCTGACCGCTGTCCGCTGACTGCTGACTGCTGTCCGCTGTCCGCTGACTGCTGACTGCTGTTCGCTGTCCGCTGACTGCTGACTGCTGTCCGCTGTCCGCTGACTGCTGACTGCTGTTCGCTGTCCGCTGATAGCTGACCGCTGACCGCTAACCGCTAACCGCTAATCCCTCGTGATCTCAAACAAGATCGCGTTGCCTTCGGGTAAGTCTTCGGTCTTTGGGTCTAGGTCATAGTCGGGCGGCAGAGCGATGCGCCGTGGGAGCGGGGCTTTGAGGCCGGCGTCATCAAACACGCGCGTGAGTGCGGTCGCGAATTCAGCAGGCCGAATGCCCGCGTAATTGGTGATGGCGTTGAGTGTGCCACCGGGGGAGAGGAGCGCCGCGCATTTGGCCGCAAGACGGAAATAATCATCGGCCCAGCGGAAAACCTTTCCGTCAAACCGTGAAAAGACCGGCGGGTCCAAAATGATGCGGTCGAATGTTAGACCTTTTTTGAGCGCCCAATCGAGGTACCGCTCACTATCCATTTTAATGAAGCGACAGCGGTCTTCGGCCACATTGTTGAGTGCAGAATTTTCGCGGGCCCAGTCGAGGTAACGCCCCGAGATGTCGACTTGAACAACTTGATCGAGCCCGCCGCCCGCGCACCCGTGTGCGGCAGCGATCCCCAGCGATCCGGTGTAGCAAAACAGGTTGAGTATGCGCGCGCCATCCGATGCTCCCTCGGCGTTTCGCAGGGAAGGTGGCGTGTGTGCCGTGGTGAGGGCTTCGCGTAACGCGCGCGTGTCTAAAAACAAACCGACATTGCGGGGGTGTTGGGGCTCGACACGAAAGCGGAGGTTATGTTCGGTGATGACGAGCGATTCCGGCGGAACGCCGGCCAGCGCGTGGTGGCCCGAACGCCCGGTGTCACCGGCGCTGACCCGATCCAGTAAGGAGACGGACTCCCATCCGTACTCCTTCAACCAGCGGGACGCGGCGGTTTGCAAGGAATCTCCCCACCCCCCACTATTCACGCCATAATCGTACAGGATTCCATGCTGTCCATACAGTTCAAAAACTAGGCCGGGTGTGTCAGATGCGAACGCATTGAGCAGGCGGATGGCGCCAGTTTTACCGTGCAAAGCCTTTTTTCTTGCACAGGCTGTATGAAGAGCTTTTTCAAGCGCGGAAAGAGTCATGATCTTGTGTAAAATATTCGTGGAATGCACATATTAGGACAAAATAGGTAGCGGAGAGGGCGAAAATTTTAACTTTTTCGACCTTGCAATCATCAAAGGAAAACCATGTCCTTCAGCGTTGACGAGAAAACCCGCAGCTCTTCCAACTTCTTCGGCGGTCGCCGTGAAGCCGAAGACTGCCTCTTAATTATTTATGGCGGTTCGGGCGATTTGGCCAAGCGCAAGCTTTTTCCGTCTTTGTCGAACTTGATGTTGAAGAAGCAAATGCCCAAGCGGTTCAAAATCGTTGCCGTCGGCCGTAAGGCGATGACTGTGGATGAACTGCTGTCGATGGGGAAATACAGTGAGGAGTTCCGCGCCTGCTTCACTTACGTTCAAACGGACTATGACGCGGCCGGTGTGGCGAAACTCAAGGGTGTCTGCGAACAGATCTGCCAGGATGAAGGCATCCCGCCTAACTACCTGCACTACCTCGCGATTCCCCCCAAAGGCTATGCCGACCTCGCCCGGGCTTTGAGCGCCGGTGGATTCGTTTACCCGCCGAAGCATGCAAACTGGAGCCGCCTGGTGGTGGAAAAGCCATACGGACGCGACCATGCCAGCGCCATTGAATTGGACGAAAGCCTGCTGTCTTGCTTCGCCGAAAAGCAGATCTACCGGATCGACCATTACCTCGGCAAGGAGACGGTTCAGAACCTTTTGGTCTTCCGTTTTGCCAACTCGGTGTTTGAACCGATTTGGAACCATCATTACATCGAGCATGTTCAGATCAGTGGGTCCGAGATGCTCGGCGTCGAGGATCGCGCCGATTACTTCGATAAAAGCGGCATTTTGCGGGACATGGTGCAAAACCACCTGATGCAGATTTTCTGTCTGGTCACGATGGAACCCCCTGTGAATTTGTCCGCCGAGGCGATTCGCGACGAAAAGGTCAAAGTGTTGCGCGCGATGCGTCCGCTTGACCTTCAGGCCACGCCTCCTGTGGCCGTGCGCGGTCAGTATGGGCCGGGTCATGTCAAAGGCGCCGATGTGTCAGGGTATCGCCAAGAAAAGGGCGTAGCGGATGAGACGAGCACAGAGACCTTCGTCGCGCTGCGTTTGAATGTTGATAGCCCGCGTTGGGCCGGCGTTCCCTTCTACTTGCGCTCGGGCAAGCGTATGGGCCGTAAGGGGACCGAGGTGGTCGTGACCTTCAAGTCGCTTCCGAATGTTTTGTTCAACACGGGGGCTAAGTCCTCAGAGCCGAATCGCATCGTGTTCAAGATTCAGCCGCAGGAAGCGATCTTGTTGGAGCTGACGAGCAAGAACCCCGGTCAGAGTTTTGAGCTCACCGATACGTCGATGAACTTCTGCTATAGCGATCACTTCGATACCACGGCTGACGGGTATGAACGACTGCTGCTTGATTCGGTGCTCGGTGACCCGACCTTGTTCGTGCGTTCGGACGAAACGGAATTGTCCTGGAAATTTTTGGACGAGTTGCTCAAGCATTGGGCGACGACGCCGGCGGGTGCCGCATTCCCGAATTACCCGGCGGGTTCGAATCATCCGGCCGTGGCGGACAACGTGATGCTGCCCGGCAATAGCTGGCTCGATTTCGCCAAGTGGGACAACGTTTGCCCTTAGTCCATTGGGGAGGGCGATCGGTTCTACCGGGTTGAGAGGTGTCAATAAGGCGATCGGGGAAACCCGGTCGCCTTTGTTTTAACTAGGGTGTTGAGCCGCGTGCGATGGAAACTGCGGCCGTGGATGCCTGGCGACGGCGGGGTTTGTGACTCGTGGTCTCAGAGTGAGGCTGTGCGTCCCTCACGAACCACTGGAAAAAAGACATTGAAGGTCGTGCCGAGGCCAAGCTGACTGCTCACCGTAATGCCGCCCCCATGAAGGCGCATAATTCCCAAGGCTACGGAAAGTCCCAAACCAGTGCCTTTGCCAGGTGGCTTGGTGGTAAAAAACGGGTCGAAGATTTTCTTCCGTTTCGTCATCCATCCCTTGACCGGTGTCCATCACGCGCACTCTCACGTAGTGTCCTTCGGGCAGGCTGCCCCCTAGGTCGTCGCGCCATTGGCTTGTCAGGTCGGCTGTGATGGTATAGTTGTCCACCGTGATGCGCAGCTCACCGCCGCTTTCGGCCAAGGCATGGTTCGCATTGGTGCCTAAGTTCAGTAAAACTTGTTGAACCATGGTGGGGTCGGCCAATATCGGGGGTACGTCAGGGGCGACCTCGACGATGAGGTTCACCGACTTGGGAATGGTGTGCCGCAACATTTCCACAGCCTCTTCGAGGGCGTCCCCCACATTGAGAGGGGCCATCTCGCCCGGTGTTTTACGGCCGAAGGTCATGATTTGCCGGACCACGTTCGCGGCGCGGGTCCCCGATTTGCGAATGTCTTGCAAGCTTTGGAGCAGGTCTTTAGAATCGGGGGCCACCACCATGGCTGTATCTTGGGCATTCTCTGCATTCAGTTGAATGACCGTCAAAATATTGTTGAAGTCGTGCGCAATACCGGTGGCCAGCGTGCCCATGGCTTCCATCTTTTGGGACTGAAAGAGTTCAAGTTCGGTTTGCTTGCGAGCCTTCTCGGTACGGATCTGCTCCTCGATCTTAGACTGAAGCGCGGAGTTCACGCGTTGGAGTTCGCTATTGACGCGTTGAAATTCGAGGTTGGTGGCCTGCAAGGAGTCCATTGTTTTTTGGCGGCGCGCGTCGATCCGGTTGAGCATGTGCGCGCAGAACCAAATGAAGGCTCCAAAGATGATGATGTTTGTGGTCGCAAATTGTGAAAATGCGGCGGCCAAGTCGTACTCTCCGCTGCGCAGGGCGCGAATGCGGATCCACCCGACCGTAAAGGGCGTAATCAGAATAACCGGGAAGGCCACACCGGCCAAAGCCCCACCCAGATAACGACGGTTGAGCGCGGCCATAAACCCGTCGCGGGGTTGTGTGGCGAGAAAGCCTGCCAACAAAAAGGCAAAGAGGAGGGCCGCGGGGAGGGGGATGAGCGTGTGGAGGAAGTACCGGTTGATGTGCTCAATCTCGTAGAAGTTGGCCGCCAACGAGAGGTAGGTCACCCAAAATACCGGCAGCAGGGGAATGACCATCCAGCCGCGGGCCATGCGGGACGCCCCATTTTTGAGGATGGCCGCCAAGGCGGCACACCCGAAGGCGAGTGTCAGGGCGAGGTGGCTGGGGCCTTGGTCGGGTGGCCCTGAGGGCTGGAGAGCAGGCCCGACTTGGTCTGAGAAGGGGAGGCTCAAACCCAAAAGTTGGGCGATAACGGCGGCGCCACAGATGATACCGATCACCACCCCAAACGCGTACAACCTCCGCGGCGCGGGCGAGGCGGTGACTGATAAGGCGAGGTAGGCCCCAAACAACATGAACAGCACGCCACCCAGCGGGTGAAGGGGGGCGGAGGAAAGCCCGAAGCGCGTGACTTCGGGTAACCCTGCGAGGTAGCCCAACACAGCGGTCGCACCGCCAACTAAGGAAACGACCGCCGCACTACGAGCGATCGCCGTAGGGATGGAGGTCCAGGTCGACGCGAATGGTCGCGTGGAGTCCAAGCGAGGCGGGACCGAATTCATGGTCTCCGTTTCATTCGTTTTGGGGGAGTCCCCCGTCACTTCGAAAAGATGAGGCTGCGCATGCGCCACAGCAGCATCGGGGAATTCCACAGCGTGGTCAGCACGATGCGCGGCATGGTTTGCTTGTGACGGGGCAGCCGAGCGAGCGCATGGGCCGCACGATCAAAGTCGCGATCGGGGATGTGATTAAAGGCTTTTTTGACCTTAGCGATGGCTCGATGCGATCGCCCGAAGGCCTCATCCCATAAAGACTTATACTGTTTATAGTGTGCACGGCGAGAATCCTCATCCGCGATGGAAATCGTTTTGAGGCCTGCCAATGCCGCCAGTTTTCCACCCGTCATCGCCTCGAGAATGCCAGCGCGGCTCAGGGGGTGGACCATATTGGCCGAGTCGCCGGCCTTATACAGGTTGTCTACCGCAAGGGGGGTATCTGGGAACCCGCAAGGGATGGCACCGCCCTGAAAGGTCAGAATTTCAGATCCGGGATAGGCTTTTTCAATGAAGGTCTTCAAGGCCGCGCGCGCGGGAGCGGCCTGGGCGAACTCGCGGCCCACCACGAGGCCCACGTTAGACACCTCCTCATCACGAGGGAACAACCACGCATAACCCCCCGGCGCATAATTACTTCCAAAAAAGAGCTGGATATAATTCACAGGGTATTTTGGTCCCTTAACCAGGGCGAACACCGCAGGTTCAACATCGAAGTTTCCTTGCGTGATGTCTTCTCCGGCTCCAAAACCTGCGCCAGGTCCGCTGCAATCGATCACGACCTTGGCCGTAACCTGTTGCGGTCCTTCGACCCCGGCGGCTTCGTAGGTGGCGGTGCGCCGTCCCTGGTCGAGCTTCGACAAGCCCGTCACACGGACCCGGAAGTTGCAATGAACCCCGGCGTCGTGGCTCATCTCGGCCAGCCTGCGGTGCATCAAGGCCCGGTCGATCAGGTAGCCGCTGCCCGGTTGCTCCAATGAGACCACCGTTCCATCGGGACTCACAAATAGTGCGCCATCAACCGGACCGCGGATCCATTCGGGTTCCACGACGGGGACGAGGGCCTCGAGGCGCTTGCGGTGCACCGCCTCGGCGCAGGGCACGGGCTCGCGCCACGGGTCACGTTTGTCGATGAGGGCGACGGTGTGCGACCCTTTGGCGCGCGCGAGCGTCAAAGCCGCCAGCAAGCCCGCCGGGCCGGCGCCAATCCAGGAAGTCATATTCAGAAAGGAGAGAATCAGTCATAGTGGGGAAGTTAGCTATCAAGTGTGAATGGGTAGCAGGCCGCGACCGGTTTTACAGGTCAAATCCGCTCGGAGCCGCGAGGAGCGGTGGTCTGGGGAGGTCATGACGGGTAGCGAGTTAAATCTTCTTCAAGGCTAACCCTTACAGGGTGGCTGCTGAATGCCTTCACCTCAGTCAATCGCCACATAAGCCTTGCGGGCCGGAATATGGTGGAACTTCTTTTCCTCAGGGCACCACCCCGTGAGTTCGCGCCCGTAGACGCATCCTGTATCCAAACCCTTGAAGCGCGGCAAGTCGACAAGGCCGCGTTCGGCCCAATGGCCAAAGACGACGGTTTTGGCCGGCGTGACGAGTTCAAACCAGGGCGGGTCCACATTTTGGCGGTTCATGTCCTCGCCGGTGCCATCCCAGGTGCGGATGTTTTGGAGCACCTTGCGCTTCATCGCCGTTAAGTCCGCGATACCGGGTTCGAGCCCGGCGTGCACAATCAGGAGGTCATTCTCCTCGATGTAGAGCGGCCACTTCGAAATCTGCTCGAGCCAGTACTCGCGCTCCGGGCCGAGCGAGGCGAGGTAGAGCGCGTGCCGTTCGGTGCGTTTGCTGGGGGAGAGGGCCGCTGCATTCAGTAAATGCTGCTCATGGTTCCCCAGAACGATGCGGGCATTAAACTGCCTGAGCAGTTCTAAGGCCTCGCGCGCCTTGGGGCCTTTGCCGATCACATCACCCACAGAATAAAGGGTGTCCCAACCGGGCATGAACTTAAAGCGGAACAACAGTTCCGCCAGTTCGTCGGCGCAGCCGTGGATATCACCCACGATCAGTCGGCGTGGCTTTTTCAACTGGCGGCTCCCGGCGGTCTACCAGTACTCTTCGATGTGCAACGAGCCATGCTCGGTGAGCGAGTGCGTCTTGAAGCCTTTAGGTTCCAGCACTTTTTTCACATCCTCGATCATGGCTGGGTTACCGCACAAAAACACGGAAACCTTGTCGGGGTGCATGTCGATCCCCAGGCGGTCCTTCAAAACATCGGTGTCAAAGTAGCGGGTGATGCGCCCCGTTTCCCCTGTCCATTCGGGGTCGAGATGGGGGCGGGTGATGGAGGGGATATAGGTGAGGTTGGGGAGTGCCGCGACGTGGCCTTGTAACTCCTCGACGTAACCATGGTCTTTACCGGTGGGCGCGCCCTGGAGGATCACGAATCTTCGACCGGTGGGGTTGAGGCGCTCGGCGCGCATCATGGAGATGTAGGGGGCCAGACCGGTGCCGGTGGCTGCGAGAATGATCCATTCGCGGTCGGCGGGCACTTGATCCAGGGTGAAGTGGCCGCGAATTTTTTCGCCGAGGTTGATGCGGTCGCCGGCCTTGACTTGTACCAAGCGCGGCGTCAGTGATCCATTGGCCACGACCGAGATGTAAAACTCAAGCTGCTCGACTTCGTGACCCGCGCTAGCGATGCTATAGGCGCGGAGCAGCAGGCGGTCGGGCTTTTGTTCTTTAAATTCGGGCTCGCTGCCGTCGCGACGCGGGATGTTTGTGGATAAACCCAAAAGCACGTATTGCCCCGAAATAAAAGGGGTTACGGATTTGTCAGGTTGAACTTTGAGAACGAACAGATCTGCGGTGACATGTTCGATCGAGACGACGGTGGCGTTGTATTTGGCTGAGATAGGATCCATTCGCGAAAATCTACTTCAGGGAGCTGAAAATTTCTCCGGATTCCCATCTCAACAGCCTAAAAGGGGGAGGATGACACCAGAATCGGCCCTTTGGGATGCGCCCCGCGTCTGCTATATTTGCCGCTCCCGCAAAACGTGTAATTCATCGGTTTTTCATTTCTCGGAGGAGGTTTTCCGTGGCCATCAAAATTGGAATCAACGGCTTTGGTCGTATTGGGCGTATGGTGTTTCAGGCAATTTGCGACCAGGGTTTGCTGGGCAAAGAGCTGGACGTCGTCGCCGTCGTGGACGTCTCCACCGATGCGGATTACTTCGCCTATCAGATTCGCTATGACTCCGTGCACGGTCGCTTCAAGCACACCGTCGAGACCGCCAAGAGCGACGCCTCCAAAGAAGAAGCCGACATTCTGATCGTCAACGGTCATAAGGTCAAGTGTGTCGCCGCCACCCGCGATCCTTCCGGCTTGCCGTGGAAAGACCTCGGCGTCGACTACGTGATCGAGTCCACCGGCTTGTTCACCGAATCCGAGAAGGCCGCGGGCCACATCGCGGCCGGTGCCACCAAGGTTATCATCTCCGCACCCGCCAAGGGCGATGTGAAGACCATCGTGATGGGCGTGAACGAAGAAGAGTACGATTCGGCCAAGCACAACATCGTGTCGAACGCCTCGTGCACCACCAACTGCCTCGCGCCGCTGGTTCACGTGTTGCTCAAGTCGGGCATCGGCATCGAAACCGGCTTGATGACCACCATTCATGCCTACACCGCCACGCAGAAGACCGTCGACGGCCCGTCCAAGAAGGACTGGCGCGGTGGCCGTGCTGCGGCTGTCAACGTGATCCCGTCGACCACCGGTGCCGCCAAGGCCGTGGGCGAAGTGCTTCCGTCGACCAAGGGCAAGCTCACGGGCATGTCGTTCCGCGTTCCCGTGGCCGACGTTTCGGTGGTCGATTTGACCTTCCGTGCCGCGCGCGACACCTCCATCCAGGAAATCCACGAAGAGCTCTCCAAGGCTTCGCAGTCCTACCTGAAGAACATCCTCGGCGTGACCAACGAAGAGCTCGTCTCGTCGGACTTCATCCACGACAGCCGCTCGTCGATCTACGACTCGCTCGCCACCTTGCAGAACAACCTGCCGGGCGAAAAGCGCTTCTTCAAGCTGGTGTCCTGGTACGATAACGAGTGGGGTTACTCCAACCGCG
>JBIIWL010000252.1:0-3264 GCA_044338885.1 Fibrobacteria bacterium | reverse complement strand
CATCCGCGAGTTCACCCATCATGTAAAAGGAGTGCGGCTTGCCGTTGACGAGCACATTCGTGTAGGCAATCCGAGGCCCGGCCATTCCAGCACGTTCCACCGCAAAATCCATGTGGATCTTTTCGGCCATGTGTGATTGGTCGTTCCACGAATTATTGAGCGTAAACCCCTTAATCCCGTTCCAGCGCTGATCTTTGCCGTACTCGTCGAAGCTAATGCGGAACGGGCGCTTGGCACCACCGCTTGAGAACGTCGAATTTCCCTTATAGCGCACACCCACGCTGTCCATGAGAATACAGCCTGGATTTGTACGTGTTGCATCACAATTGATTTCCATCTTAGCCGGGAGGTAGACCTCGGATTCTTTGTTGGAAATCAAACGGTTATGAATCCCGTTGGTGCCATTCCACGCGGCGGTATCACCGGGTTGACCGTTCCACAACACCGGGAAAATGAAGTTCACCGTGTGAACCGAAATGCCAGCGAATACGGTGTCACCTGCGTTAGTCTGAGCTTTCGCGCTTTGAGGCAGTACAAGGAGCGCGGCCTGCGTCAGCAAGAACGTGGCAACGGCCGCCGACGCGTGACGGGATTTAAAACGGATCATGGTGCAAGGCTCCTGGGATATTCCGGCGCGACGCGCCTACTTTGTAATCACGCCAGTGCGGGTGTAGACATCGGCTCCAGCGCGCAGCCTGAACCAATAAAGTCCCGCCGGCAAAGCTGAGGCATCGAGCGGCTTGACATGCGAACCCGGCGCCATCGATTCATTCAAAATCACGGCGACTTCGCGCCCCCGTGCATCGTGAACCGAAAGTCGAACTCGGTCCGAAGTGGCGAGGGTGAACCGGGCGGTCAAGTGACCGGAAGCGTTCGACAGAGCGAACAGGCCATACTCGACAGGGCGGTTTGCAAGTATGCCGACGGGAGTGCAGTTATTCGCGCTCCCTATTGTCGGGCCGCATGATACTGAAAAGGCTCCGGTTCCATTGGGGATGCGAGCCATCGTGCGACTCTTGGTTTGAGCCCCAAACGTGACCGAATCGATCACGCTCGAATCCGCATTCGTCAGGCGGATGTGTTCACCGTCTTTCGAGAGCGACCAGTCGGCAAACAAGGTCCCGGTGACCGTCGTATCGTAGGCCCACACCACGAGGTACCCATTCGCGGCGATCGTCGTGCCGACAGGAAACGTCCACTTACCGGGATTGTTGGGGTTGTCAGAAAGGCCCAAGCCTGCCAGGCTGACGGGAGACGAGGTCGTATTGTACAACTCGATCCAGTCCGCTTTAATGCCAGCGGGCGAAACGATGGTATCGTTGTCCGCCATGAACTCGTTGATGGTTACCACGCGTGGGGCGATGTTTGTTGTACCGGCGGACGATGCAATATTGACCGCACCCGGCGTGGGAAACCCGACACCAAAGGTCGTCGATGACGGGCCTCCCAAGCGCGCCACGGTACTGTCACCGCTGCGAGAGCCGAAAGTCACCGAATCCACCACGGTACCGTTGGCGCGATTGAGGCGCAAATGGCCCCCATTTGAGGCGGTGAACCCAAAGTTTGCCGGGCCTGCCGCGCCGATGCTACCGCCTTGCAACCGGACTGTAAGGAAACCGCCCGGAGCGACGAAAGAACGCAACGGGAAGGTCCATTTCGTGGGCTGCAACGGGTCATTGGTCAAGGCGTGGCCTGACAAATCGATTGAATAAGAACGATTATTGTAGACCTCGACCCACCCCTGAGACGGGGCGATTTCGGTTAGGATGATATCACCGTTGCGGATCGCATTGGCAGCCGTGATGCCTTGTGTTGTGAACTGTGAATTCACGCTCGTGATCCGGTTGGTGACGAATGTCTTAAGGGTCGTCACGCCGGGCGCAAACGCCGTTGCGATATTGCTTGTGCGGCTCTTCGTATCGGCCGTCACCGCGCTCGCGATCAGGGTCTGAACGCTGTCAATACGTGACGAGAGCCATCCATCCGCGAAATGGGCGTTATACATAAACCACAACGCACGCAAGTAGTCTTCGCGCATCGCGGGGGTGGTCATGATTTTGTTCACCATCGGACGCGTCGATCCACCGCACACAATGCTCGCGGCCGTAGTGCCGGTGCACGAAGCGCCTGGTGTAGTGCCCCCCGTGCCACCTCCGCCACCTCCGCCACCGACCCCGTAAGCACCGAAGCTGAGGCTCATGTCCCATAAAATCCATTCCATTTTCCCGTTGTCTGCTTCGGGGAAGTAGAACTGAAAGTTGCGTCCGCTTTGAATGTAGGCGTCAAAATTTGCGAACAATATATCGGAGCCGAGACCACGGTAGAGCCCATCAAGATTAACCCGCTGTGCCATGGCATCCGGCAAGCGTTGCGCCGTCGATAAATTCAACGTATCGATCAACGTGATCAAACGCGCCCACGCCCGCGCCGTGCTATCGGATTTATTCTCGTAAAAGCTTTGATAAGCGGACGTCGTAAAGGGAGATTTCCGTTGGAAATCAGAAAACTGATTGGCACCCAATCCATCGACGGCCTTAAACAAGTCGCCGTCGTTTTCACCCAATCGAGTCTTTAAAAAAGGTCCATCGACCAACTCACCCATCTGGTAAAACGAGTGAATCGCACCATTCACATAAACCTGCGCATAGGAGAAGCGCGGCGAAACCAACCCCACGCGAATGGCAAAGTCGGTATGAATCTTCTCACGCATGTAAGAGGCGTCACTATTTGAGTTATTTAAAATAAACCCTTTCATTCCGTCCCAACGCTGGTCAATGCCATACGCGTCAAAATCGATTCGAAACGGATTCTTTTGCGAATTCGAGCTGAAGGTCGAGTTGCCCTTGTAGCGAACCCCAACACTATCAAAGGTGATGCAACGCGGATTGCCCGAGGGAATACAATTGATCTCGATACGGCCCGGAATATTGATTTCCGCTTCTTTATTGCTCTTAAGTTGAGCGTCCACCGTGGTCCACGATTGAGGAAACACAAGGTTGATCGTATGAATCTGCAATCCGTTGTAGATGCTATCGCCGGGGTTCGCTTGGGCGAAGGCCGGCACAGTCAACAGACCGCCCAATAGGGCAAGCATTTGGCAAGCTCGCCGACCCATCACAAAGGCAGAAATCATGATAAAATGCTCCCGAACGAGGTCGAAACGACGGACGACCTCCCCGGGTCACCACAAAACGAGGCCTCTCGCTCTGAAGCGAGTTCGCAACGGATGTCAAATTTTAATCTAAAGGATGATTCAGTTTCATG